>JBLHIK010000001.1:0-62913 GCA_047614005.1 Flavobacteriaceae bacterium
GTAAGTGCTGATTTGAAACCAGTCACATGCATACCACCTTCTGCTGTATAGATGTTGTTGGCGAAAGGAACAATACGAGATGAAATATCATCAACATATTGCAGAGCTATCTCTACACCTACATTTTCCGGTGTTTCTTTTTCAATATAGAAAATGTTTTTATGTATAGCTTTTTGGTCTTTGTTGTAATACTGAACAAGAGACAAGAGACCTCCTTCAAAGTAGAACGTCTCGCTTGGCGCTTCATGTTCACTTTCGCTAAAGAAATAGAATTTACTTGTATCTATGTCTCCTTCTATTTCTCGAGCATCAATAACAGTGATACGTAGTTTTTTTACTAAATATGCTTGTTGGCGAAGCTCTGTAACAATACGTTTGTAGTCAAAATCAATAGCATTAAAAATAGTTTCATCAGGTCTAAAAGTGATAATAGTACCAGTACGATCTGACTTTCCAATCTTCTTTGTATCAGCTATTTTCTTTCCTATTGAATATTCCTGTACATAGATACCTCCATCTCGATGAACCTCAGCCCGAGTAAGAGTAGAGAGAGCGTTTACTACCGAGGCACCTACACCATGCAAACCACCAGATACTTTATATCCATCACCTCCGAACTTACCTCCTGCATGAAGAGTCGTCATGATAGTTTCCAGAGCAGAAACCCCTGTCTTTCCATGTTTGTCTACTGGGATACCTCGCCCATTATCTACAACACGAACAGTACTGTCAGGAAGTAGAGTAACTTCTACATGATCACAATATCCTGCCATAGCCTCATCTCGAGAGTTGTCAAAAATCTCACGTACAAGGTGATTAAGTCCATCTGGTCCAGTAGAACCAATATACATACCAGGACGTTTACGTACTGGCTCGAGTCCTTCGAGGACTGATATGTCTTTTGCTGAATAACTTGATGTATCTTTTGAGTCTTTCTGTGATGCCATAATAAAACTGAATATATAATTAAAAAATAAAAGGCTAAAACCCTATTACCTCTCTAGTATAGCAAAAAAATATCAATTTGAATATGTTATTATCGCACTTCCCAACCCTCTGAAGTGATATTTTCTTCAAGTTTTTTCATAATCAATCCCACCTTTTCGTCAGTAAGTGTTTCTTTAGATGATTGAAATACCAAACGATACGCGCGTGATATCTTGCCCTCTTTCTCGAATGTATCAATACACCTGGGATGAGTTGCAAGCAACTCTTCGTCTGAAGCAGAGAGAATATCCACAAGCTCTTTCTCTTCTACAGAAGAAGGCATCCAAACAGCAATATCTCTTACAATATATGGAAAGAGAGACCATGGATGGAAACCACTTTTCCTTTGAAGAGTAATATCAGAAAGCAAAACGTCCGATGAGGCATTTTCAAGAGAAAAATCTGCAAGGTTATACTCTCTTACATTTTCACTTTCTTTATATGAAATATTTCCAAAGATTTCTTCTATTTTTTCATGAATATCATTGAGTTTATTTTTCCATTCTTCTTTTTTATCTTTTCCTTTATTTACTCCAAGTATAAGGTGTCTTTCTTCGGACGGAATAAACACTGTTCCTATTTCAAATAGAAACACCATCTCACCTCCTAAGAGTTCGCTAAAAGAAACATTGCGTGCAAGTGCGTCACTAAAACCAGACGCCAGGTTTTCTCGAAGATGACTCTTGTCTTTAGAAAAAGGATTCAAGAGAGCCATCTTTCCTTTACTTTCAAATGTATATGTCAAAATATCATAATACCCTTCCTTGATAAGCAAGTCTCGAAGAAATCGCTCAAGAACAAAACTCTCATCATGAGATATCGGTGCTATATGATTTGGAACTAGAGGCTTTATAGAGTTGTAGCCATATATGCGCCCTACCTCCTCTATGACATCTTCAGGGATAGAAACATCAAGCCTATCTTTAGGGATGGATACCTTCCACGAATCATCAGAAAAAGTAACAGCCCATTTCAATGCAGTAAAAATATTTTCAATATCATCTTGCATGAACGTCGTACCTAAAAGACTATTGATATGAGCAAGAGAAATATCAACCGTTCTTTTTTCTTGTACTTCTTGATATGTGTCAGCAATAGTACTCACAAGAGTATTTTCATTTCCTGAAAAACTCAATATATAATTTGTCAGTACCTCCATAGCAAGAGTCGCTCTCTCTGGAGTGAGATTGTTTTCATATCTCTTACTTGCATCAGTATGAAGCTTCATAGTGCGCGCTGTGGCTCTTGTCGATAGAGGTTTAAAGTTCGCAACTTCTATAAGAATATTTTTTGTATGATCATCTACTTGAGCCTTTATACCCCCCTTAATTCCAGCAAGTGCCAAAGGGGCGATACTATCTGCAATCACTACCATAGAAATATCAAGAGCTCGAGGTTCTTCTTCTCCCAAAAGAGTGATGATTTCTCCCTCTTTGGCATATCGTACGCAAATATCACCTTCGACTTTATCAGCATCAAAAACATGTGTTGGATTGTTTGTCTCAAAGAGTGCAATATTCGTAGCATCCACCACAGCGTTAATAGAGCGATTACCTGTATTCTCTAGAAATTCAATATACTCTTGTGGCGTTTCTGTGAAAGATATATTTTCTATGAGGCGAAGCATGTATCTACGAACTTCTTTTGTTTCGAGAGTTATCATAGGAGCTTCAAGAGATTCGCTATACTGAACCGTTGGAGATACGTCTTCCTTGCATTCTTGTGAAGTAAGAGCACTCACTTCTCTAGCAACTCCAATATGACACAGACAGTCCCCCGCTCTGTTGGGCAGGACATCAATATCTATGATAGTGTCATTTCCTTTTGCTTCCAATCCTTCAAGTTCAAAAGAATGAAGCGAGAGCAAATCAGCCACTTTATCTACCGATGGAAGTGGAGTATCAAAATATTTTGAAAGATGTTTATAGCTGATTTTCATAATTTATATAATACTTGTATTAAACCTAGCATCTCCTCCATAGCTATATCGAACATCAGATACGCCGTATTTCATCATCATAAGTCTATCGAGACCAATACCAAAGGCAAAACCTTGGTATTTTTTACTATCTATTCCAGCAGATTCTAATACAGATGGATGTACCATACCTGCACCTAAGAGTTCTAGCCACTTTTCTTTGAAAATAATGTCTACTTCGACGCCAGGTTCAACAAAAGGGAAAAAACCAGGACGAAATCTCATCTCCGTTTCTTCTCCGAGGAATTTTTTCAGAAATGTCTCCAAGACCCCTCTTAAATGAGCAAGAGTGATATTTTCTCCTACCATCAGACCTTCAATCTGGTGAAATTGCGCCTCGTGAGTTGCATCGGTTGCTTCATTGCGAAATACTTTTCCTGGAACAATAATAGCAAAAGGAGGTTGATTGTTCTCCATATATCGTATTTGCACTGACGATGTATGGGTACGCAATACATAAGGGCGACCTTCATCATCTTTTTTTGGTACGAAAAAAGTATCTTGCATATCTCGAGCAGGATGATCTTTAGGAACATTGAGTGCATCAAAATTGTGCCACTGGTCTTCCATTTGTGGACCAGCTACTACAGAAAAACCAAGGTCTTCAAATATTTGAACTGCTTCATACATAACAGCATGAAGAGGATGAATGTGCGACTTCTTTTCTTTCATATTTCTATCGTATCACACTATCTCATTTTTTTTGCTTTGAGTTTTTGTTTTTTAGAAAAAAATTGTTTTATTTTCCCGATGATTCCAGTACACTCTGGACACCCTACTCTGTCACATCCTTCGCTACAACTATCACATGCAAGGAATTGTTTGTCACACATTGAATAAATACAGTTCACATACACGTCGTTTGGAGCGTGGCATTTTGAACATTGTGACAATATCTCGTGCTTTTCGCTATCTGTTTCAAAACCTATAGCAACCCTGTTATCAAAAACATAGAGCTTTCCTTTAAAATCCTCATTAGGATATTTTTCCATATATGACACGATACCTCCATCGAGCTGATAGACATCAGAAAACCCTTCATTGACGAGAAATCCACTCGCTTTTTCACATCGTATTCCACCAGTACATACTGTTACTACTGTCTTATCTCGTAAGTGTTCGAGACCAGATAAGAGTTCTGGCAAATCTTTAAATGAATCCATAGGCGGACACACTGATCCTTCAAAATTACCAATGATGTGTTCATAAGCATTTCTCATGTCAACAATAGTAAATTCTCTATCGGAATGAATCCACTCATGAAGGGTCTCAGGTGAGAGTTTCTTTCCTGTTGTATGTTCTGGTGAAAAATCTGTATCCCCAAGACCGAGAGTTACTATCTCGTCTCGAATTTTTATTGAGAGTTTTGGAAAAGCACTTCCAATGCCTCCGCTCCTCTTCCAGTGTATATCAGAGAATTTTTCTTGTGAATTCATCCAGTCAATATATTTTTGTATATTCTCCCTAGCACCTTCGAAAGTTCCATTGATTCCCTCGTGGGCAACTATTGTACGCCCAGTAAGAACAAGCTCTCTGCACTTTTGTATCTGATCTTCTTTGAAGGCTTCAACATCTGGAATATCTGTATATTTATAAAATAAAACAATTTCATAATTTTTATTATCTTCTTTCGTCTGATTCATAAAAGATATGATATGTTAAAAAACAATACACTGCAAGGCATGTAATGTATTTACATTCGACACTCAATATAGTATAATAAAATTAAGAAATTGTTCTTAATAAAACCTTATAAAATTATAATTATGGAAACCTCAGTTATTGAAACTCCAACAAAAGATTTTATTGCTGCGTATTGGATATGTAGCAATTTAAGAAAACAAGGGCAGATAAAATCATTTGAGAATTTTTTAAATAAGATGAAGCATCTCCCTGATAATATCTGGGATAAAATTCATCAATACAAAGAAAAGAAAGAAAATAGAAAAGAGGGAGAATGTTTCTACCCAATAACAAAGGGAGACAAATGGTCTATTGGTCTTAATCCTATTTTAAATTTTTTTAATGATATTATTCAAGGAAATGTTACTGAAAGAGATGAGATTATGCAATCAATATCTATTGATTGCATTCTATACTTCCTTAAGGTAAATAATTTTTGCCTTAAGGAAAACATGAAAGTAATCACTAGGCACGTAGCAAGACACCTTAACTCATATGGGATTTATCTTTCTTTTTCTGAGGTTTTTATCCTTCTCGCTGAACTTGAAGATAAAAAATTAGAAGAGGTCTAATACCATAATTATTCTTTAAAAAAGCCAAGGTATTTTACTTTGGCTTTTTCTTATGCAATGTATTTTATCTGATATACTTATAATATGAAAAAGATATCATTGGCTGTTGTCACAATATCACTTATCCTTATTGGAGTAGGTTTCTTCCTTGCATACAACGACAATGGCCCTACTACTCAAGATACGAATGCTTCTCTCTAACACTTCCCTTCAAGTAAATCATCCACAAACTCCATAGTTCCTTTGTAATCTTGTGAATATTTTGAAATATCTGGAAAATCTAAATTCTTTATTTTTTCAAAAACTATATCAATAAGCTTTTTTAATTTCTCTATTTTTTGATCTTCAAAAGGTATTATCATGCTACCAAGCTCTCCATTTTTCTTTGGCTCGACGAAGAGAAATTCTCCATGACTCACTTCATATTTCCCTTTAAAATCTCGGGAGTTTTCAATAAGCAGTTTATAAAACATCATTTGGTTTTCATATGACCAGTATTTGAGCTTGTCATCACTCTCTTTTTCCAACACCTTTCCAGTCTTAAAATCATACACCGATATAGATTCTCCCTTATCGAGAATATCTATCTTTCCAGAAAGAAGAGCATCTCCTACTACCACTCCTGGCCATGAGAAAGAATATTCGCTTTCAAAAGATGGTTGTATGGTTTTTTTATATCTTTCATAAAATTGCTTCAGTACTGCATTACCTTTTTCTATATATCTCTTTTTATCTTGTTCACTAATACGAGCTCTTTGCATTTCATTTTCAAATACTGTTTGTACATAAGAAAAAGCAGGAGGTTTTGTATCAAGTTTTGTTTTTACTACAGACATCTCAAGCGCCTTGTGCACAGCAGAACCAAACACATTTGAAACGCTCATGGGCTGAGGAAATCTCAAAATATTATTTTCAAAAAAAGCAACAGGACCACCGTATTTTAGATTGAGAAAGTTATTGAAATGAGTCACACTCATGCGATAGTTCTCTAGGATGGGTTGCAAGAGCGCTTTTTCATCCGCCACAAAAGAACCTTTTGTGTAGTCAGGTACTGTCATTTGTAGAACAGGAGTGAGCTTGAGATTATCAATATCTTCATGAATACATTCTGCTTCCCTTCCAGCTAAAAAGCTCACTATTTCTTGCTCTTTTCCATTGTCTTTTTTGTTATGTGAAAAAATAAAGAGATTATTCTTTGCGCGAGTAAGAGCTACAAAAAACAAACGTCTCTTATCATCCTCTGTGTCTCCCGCAGGAGAGAGAGGTAGGTTTTCTGGTAGCTTGAGTGTATTGCGTGAGTTATTGCTCTCCCACATGTCTTTTTGGGCCGATACGATACATACAGTGTGATACTCGAGCCCTTTTGCTTTGTGAGCAGAAAGAAGATTGACGGCATCATGCCCTCCCACAAAAGGACTTGTATCGTTTACGAACATATTGTTTTTCTCATGTATGTCTACGAAAACCACAGCATCAGATACCGAGAGGACGCGGCCTTGCCTATATTCACGAAGTGCTTTTATGAAAACGCGCAGTGCAGAAAGAAACCTCAGATACTCAAAGAGCTTTTCATCTTTCATTTTGTCTGAAAAATAATACTCTTTGTACGGAGAGACAAAATCTCTCTCGAGAGTATTCTCACTCTCTTGCATATCTTCTTCTAAAATATTACTTTTTCCTATGAGTGATTCGAGGATGTACTCGACTGGCTCATATTGAGAGCGCGTTGCTACTGAAAGCAGAAAATCTCCTATAGTGCGCAATTCTTCATGTTCACTTTCCAAAATCTCGCTCATCCAGTCTGTCTCTTTTTCTTTGCTATTCTTTTTATATACACTACGAGATATTTGCCATATATATTTTCGTGGAATATTCCAAAAAGGAAATGAGAGTATTTCCTGCAAAAGAGCATCTCTTTGTGAATCATCAATATCCGTTTGCAGAGATACATCACAAAAACGAAGCATCACAATGAGCTGCCGTATATGCTCTTCCATAAGAACATTTTGTTGTCTTTCATACATGAGTGGTATTTTCGCTTCATGAAAATATGGCACAAGAGAAGAAAGCTCTTTGTGATTACGAGCAATTACCGCAATGTCACTATAAGGCACACCTTCAGCATGTACCTCTTCTATTTTTTGTACAAGAGAGTGAAACTCATGTACTTGAGACGAATATCCAAAGTGAGCAACCTTTCCTTCTATGCGTTCTGGGTTTTTTGCAGTCAATACTTTTTCTATGTCATCATACATATTTTCAAGGCGCTCTTCTCCTTCTTGTATAATATCTCGAGAGAGATTGAGGATGTCTTGAGTAGAGCGATAGTTATCTGTCATGGTGATGAGCTTTACATCATCATAGCGTTCTTTAAATTCCATAATATGAGAAAGCTCTGCGCCTTGGAAGCGATAGATAGCCTGGTCGTCATCTCCTACTACGCAGATGTTTGGTTTGTTTTCATTATGATATGTATCAGACAATGCTCTCACTATACGCATTTGAGCATCGTTGGTATCTTGAAATTCATCTACAAGCGTATAGAGGAATTGCTCCTGTAGCTCTGATCTAAGGGTCTCATTTTCTTCAAGAGTGTGTACTACACGGACTATCATGTCGTCATAGTCATAATAACCTGACTGATACATCATATCCACATAAGAAGCATACATATCACTCGCTTCACGTAGAAGAGGTGCATAATACTGCGCAGTAAGAATATCTTTTTTATCTTTATCTTTTTTTATGTGATTTTTTTTCCATTCAGTAAGTGACTGTGTCTTTTCTGTTTCTTGCGCGATAGAGAGAGCTTTTTCAAGAGAAAGAAAGAGAACATCTCCAATAGCTTTAAAATAATGAGATGAGGTAGTGCTGTTTTTCTGAAAACTATCAAGAAGCTTTTGATACTCTCCTATAACTTTCTTTGAAAGTCTCTGACTACAAACCTCTTCTACTATGTCACCTACTTTTTTGAAAAATAGTTCATTTTCTGAAAGAATTGCATTGAAATCTTGAGGAGAGAGTCCACCTTTTTTCAAATCACGAATAAGGTTTTTCAAACTAGGTAAATGACTAAAACCTTTTTCAGGATGATATGATCGCAACAAGCTATCATGAGGAAGATTTTCAAATACTTCAGTAAAGATTTCGTGAGCAGTGAGCTCGTCAGCGGGAAGAAAATGAGCACCATCAAAAAAGTATTCTGGATATCTCTCTATAATATGATTACAGAAGGCATGAAAAGTAAAGATACCTACCCTGTATGCCTCAGGACCTAAAAAACGAGAAAGTCTTTCTCTCATGTTGACAGCTCCCGCATCAGTAAAAGTAAGGCACAGTATTCCGTGACTTGGAGTATCTGTCTCTTTGAGAATATTTGCAACGCGAAGAGAAAGGACTTGTGTCTTTCCAGAACCAGGACCCGCCACTACCATCACGGGACCATCTATGGTATCCACTACTTCTTTTTGCTTGTCATTGAGACCATTATAGCTTGCTTCAAATTTCTTTTCATAATCAACTCGTTCCATGGGAGTATTATATCACAAAGGTTGAGAGCGCTTATGTGTTTGCATTCATATATTTAGAGGAGTATACTAAATATGAACCAATAATCTCGTACTATGAAAATAAAAAATAAAGAAGTACCAATGACATTTGAAGAAGAATTTGGCTTCGAAGAAACTAAAGAAATGTTTTTAAAACAACATGTTGATTTATCTCCGTCTGATCGGAAGAAAAAACTAGAGGGGTGGGAAAAAGAACAAGAACAAAAACAAGCTGAGCAAAGAAGAGCATCTCTTCTATATAGCATCACTCTGCGCATCAGAAAGCTATCTGAATACCCTTCTCGAATAGAAGCAAAAGAGATAAAGCAAAAAATGCAAAATAAAGGCATTAGAATTAAGGAATGTGATTTAACAATTAATGAAAAAAATTGTTTTCACAAACTACTCAAAAAACGTCCTGAAGGGAAAAAAACAAGGGACGAACGCAAAATTTGCAAGAAGCTCCCAGATCATTATCACACTGCTGCTTAAACACTGCTGCGTGAAGTACAAAAAACTGCCCCGTAATATACATTATTATCGGGGCTTAATTTTACCTAAAAATTTACAAGACTATCTACCCTTTTCTCCGTTATTTGATGGAGATTTTTTTATTTCTTTTTTTCAAAATCAAGAGAGACAGAATTGATACAAAATCTATTTCCTGTTGTTTCTTTTGGCCCATCAGGAAATACATGCCCAAGGTGTCCTCCACACATAACACATACAACCTCTGTACGCTCCATATCTAAAGATGTGTCTCTAACATACTCCACGGAACCTTCTTTTGCATTATCAAAAGAAGGCCAGCCACAACCTGAATCATATTTATGAAAAGAATCGAAAATCTCATTTTGACATCCAGCACAACGATATATGCCACCTTCTTCGTGATGAAGATATTCTCCTGTACCAGGATATTCAGTACCTTTTTCTCGCAACACTTTGTACTGTTCTTCTGATAATTCTTTCTTCCAATCTTTTTCTACTTTTTTTATCATATTTAAAATTCTAAAGGTATCAAAATCTGCATCAATGAGTCTTGTCCTTTATACAAATCTTCTTTTTCAAACAGAACCAGCACTCCTCCTTCAGTAAATACAATATCATCGAGATTCTCCCCCATGGTCGCTTGTATGATTGACTGTTTTTCTTCGTCAGTTCGCTCATTAGTAAGAAGTACTTCACGCAGTGCATTTGATAGTATTTGTTTATCAGGACTCGTTAAAGACCCAAGGATATACTCATCCATGTCATTAAAAGGCTGACTAGGGTAATAAAGAGAAAGAACTTTTACTTCATCATTTACTATAAAAACGATAGAGAGTGTTGTAGTGGTATGAAAGAAAGTAGACTCTATAGTGAGAGAGCTTATATCTTCTTTATTTTTTTCTTCGGAGAGGATGTCTTGAATATAGTCATGGATATGTCTATTGATATGACGCTCACGTATATCCCTGTTTTCTGTACGCACTTGAGGATATGACATCACATATGAAAAGCGTGGATCACCACCACTCATAGCATGAGAGAAAACAGACAGACTCTCCCCTGACAAAGTAATAGTATCTATATATGCTGCTTCAGTAGGAGCATTGTATATAAGGATATAACCAAAAAGAAATAAAGCGAGAACCAGCACAGATCGTCTATACCAAAAACGCCCACTAAAAAACTTTTTTATTTTTTGTTTATATATGTCGAGTTTTTCTTTCATGAAGTAAAGTATAACAAATTTTATGTATATCTATGAGTTATTTTTTATAAGTGTAATTTCAGGTAATACAACACCTTCTTTTAAAATAAATCCTTTATCATTAAAATCTTCCTCTGTTTTTTTGAAGCCATTTTTTATATAAAATTCAATTGCATTTTTATTATAGGTTACTACATGCACAATAATATCTTTGTCGCTTTTGAGAAAATCAAATGACTGCCCTAATAGCTTTTTACCTATTCCCTGACCTTGATATTTAGGAAGGATATATATGGCTCTTATTTCATTATTTTTTATGCCTTTATAAGCAGTACAAACACCCACTACAGTGTCGTTTTCTTTTGCGACAAATGTCTCTGCTTTAGGATTTTTATTTTCAAGATAGTTCTGAAGTTCTTCAGTTTTCTCTTTTGTTTTTCTCTTATTTACAAAATCTTCAACATCTCCATAACTAACACCGTGTTCTTCATTAGGATATGTTGCAAGCCACGTTGCAGTACCAACATCTATAATACCCTGAGCATCATTTGAAAGAGCGGGAGAAATAATATAACCTCTGTTTTATTTTCAAAATGTTTATTTTCCATATGTGTATAGTTTAACAGAAAAATTTATAATTTTGAAAGACTAGAGACTAATAAAAAAAACCTTACCCTCAAACCATGGAGGTAAGGCGTTCATAATTCGCATACCTTTTTGGTAGGTAATTTTGATTTGACCACAATCTTTCCAAGCATCGTGCTAAACGCATAAGCAAACCATATTGCGCTTATTTCACCCAATGCGCGCGCAAGCGTTACTCCCTCATTGTGTTAATAAATATACACATTATATAATTCCGCAAATTTTTCTAACGTTAAATTATTATCAACAGTTTTCAGCTGTGTCTGATATTTTGTAAATATATTAGTGATTATTTGTATACGTTCTCCTTTAACTGCTTTGTGTATTTTTCTATGGCAATGAGGACATAGTGGGATTAAGTTTATTGTACAGTCTAAGTTTCTTTTTTTATCAGTCCAATACTGTTCTTGAAACTCCATTGGAATCATATGATGACCCTCTACATAAAGTTGTTTTGTTGAATCTGAAACGAAGTAAAGATGTTTTTCATCATCACAAGCACATTTATATCCATGTACATTAAAAGATTCTTTCTTGAACACTCTTTGTGTTTTGAAAACCATTTTACCTTTTTTATTGTAATCAAAAATAGGTTCTTGCTCGTAGCATGGGACACCTGCTTTTTTGTCTTTTTCTCTCCGTAATTTATCCTTTGTTTTTATAATTTCAATAATTTCCACTTCTCTTTCTTCATCATCTACAGATACTCTAAAAATATTATATGGTGTTAAATCTGTTTTCTTTAAGAATTCAGTGAAACCGTGCATTACACGCAAAGTAATATCACTTGTTTGTTCTAGCGCTTTAGAAATATCAACACCCTGACCTTTTTGTAATATAATAACTGCGTATAATTTTAAAGCAAAAAATTTAATATCTTGACCTTTAGGTATGGATTTAAATTTGGCAGAATATATATCGCCCTTTTTTGTAATCTGCTTAAATTGAGAATTGCTTGCATTTTTGCTTTGCAAATAATTAGCATGGTCAACTAATTCATCTACACTATTATATTTAGAGTGGATATTTAAATTTTTTATATGTATTAAGTCGATAACATCAAAACCAATCGTATTAATGTATTTAATACTCATTTGTATATTAGATATTCCTGTATCAGAAATTTCATTGGAATCTGGAGTAAATTTATCTGACTTGTGCGTTGTCAGAATACATATTTTTTTAATTCTATCGTCCAATAAAAATTTTTTGCCGTCTTTCTCTTTAAGTTTACTGGTTATCATTGGCATAACTTGCTGACTTAAAAAGACATTTCCTTCTTTTCCGTGAATAGTTGTGAAAGAAATTGTAATTAAATCATAATCAATGAAATCTCCTTTTATATATCCGTTATATTGGTGGTATTTACCTTCCTCTTTTGTATCTAAAAGCGAATATTCCGTTATATTCAAAAAATCATAGCGTTTATTTAATTCACTAATTATATTTTTAATAAACAATTCTGGTGAATCAAAACCGTAAACTCGCAGTATCTTTTTAGACTTATCATTACCTAGAGATTTAAAAAATTTCTCATGTATTTTTAGTGTATGTTTTTTCATATTATTTTCTTTTACCTTTCACAATATTGTAATTCGTAATTAAAACCTCCTTACGCACGCCTGATTCTAGTTTAAAAATATTAAATTCGTGAGTATCAATCCACTCTTTCAAAATATGATTTGTTTTATTTTTATGTTCTATAATATTGGACAACATAAACCTATATCCATTATTATGTAGAGATGTTATATACTTCAATAATTTTGTCTCTAAATCTGCGTCCCAGCCATTAAAACCACGCTTGCCGTCATTATATGAACCATTTGTTATAAAATATGGCGGATCAAAATAAAACAAGGATTCTTTACTAAACTTTTTGTAGTCTAAATTTTGAAAATCAAAATTTAGCAGGTTAATCTTTTTGACTTTTGGCTTAAAATTAAGAATGCGTTGTCCCAAAGTTTCGTTAAATGCACAATTCCCAACAGGTGTATTAAATTCAAAAGAGGAGTTGAATCTTAATTGATTTTGAAATGAAAACATAGACAAAACAAACAAGTCCATTGAAGTTTGTTTATTATTGTAAATTATTCTAAATTTATTAAAAGTTTTACTATTACTTCTATTTAAATCATGTTTCTCAATTTGGTTTTTGGTATGCTCCAATATTTTTTTAGGTGATGTTTTTAGCAACATCGCTATCATTTCATAAACATATGGATTGTATTCATTATATATAACCTCATCAGCGACAACATTGACACCAACATTAAATGCTCCACCCATAACATCAACGAAAGAATCAATTTGTCCAGGTAAGTACTTTGTTATTTGAGGCATTAATCTATTTTTGCTACCAGAGTAGTTTAAAGGTGATTTGATTACTGTGTTATCTTTTTTAAAATAAATCAGGACTTCAAATAAATTTTTGCTTTTTTTGCTTTTTCTTATATTTTTGTATGTTCGGTATGAAATCTTTTTGATGATAACCTTACTATTAACAGCATACTTTTTTAACATTTTCTCTAAATCATCTATTGGTATTAGAGATTCATTGCTATAACTTATAACAACATGCTTAAAATTTGCTTGTCTAATTAAATCTTCAAAAGCTATAATTGCTTCTTTTTTACGCGTGTAGACAGATTTTCTATCATTACAAACTCTTCTGCCAGTTATCCCTGCTATATTAGGAAAATCATATCTAGATAGAGTTTCTAACACATGATACGCCGAAGAATATTCTGTTACTGTGTATGGTGGGTCAATGTATAAAATATCTCCCTCAATTTTTCTGATTACAGAATTAGAATCCTCATTGTAAACTTCGTTATCATCTTTCAATTTGTAATTAAACAGTCCAATTGGAGATAATACAAAATCTTTCAAAGACCTTTTGTCCCATTCTTTCAAAAACGCTTCATATGTTCCAGATGTATTTGAAAAACTCATAGCACTCTCTAGCAAACTAGCAAGCAGGAAATAATATTCTTGTTCATTGAAAATTTTATTTTTGTATATTTCCTCAATTTCAATTCTAATTCCATCTATTTTAACCGCATTCTTATCAGAAAAATATTGTCGATTGCCAGTAGGTGCATAGTTATTAGTTATATAGAAATTTTTATCATATTCATATTTTTTTTCATTAAAGTATTCAAAAGGTTCTGTTTGATATTTTTTTTTAAAGTTTTTGAAATGAGGAATTTTTGAATTCCATAATTTTGCTTTAGCAAAATCTGTAGAGAATTTTAAAAAGTCGTTTGAAATAATTTTATATTTTGATTTAAAATAATCCCCAACACTAGAAGTGCCAGCAAAAATATCGCAGAAAGTATTTCCAGAAATTTTGTTTTCTTGCAAAAATATTTCTATTTCTTGCAAAAGTCTTGTTTTGTTTCCAATAAATCTCATATTTATTTTATTAAATCATCAACACTAACCTCGAGTGCTTTTGCAATGAGTCTCAAGGTCTCAACTCTAGGATTTTTCGTTGCACCAGACTCTAGTTTGATGATTGTATTATAAGTAATATCAACAAGTTTTGATAACTTGTCTTGCGATACTCCTTTTTTATTTCTGTATTTCTTTAAATTTTTGGCGATTGACATAATAATATTGAAAATTGTGGATAGTAAATATTTACTATTACTTTTGGATATAGTATAACAGGAGTAGGTTCATCTGAACCTACTATGAATTATAACACTTTTTAAAAAAATTTAGTATAGTGTTACTAACAACATGAAGCGAAACCGACCGACAAAACCCTTACTTTTCTATGGAGGGGCCTAGGGAGGAGCCGAAAAGGAAATGGTTTTGGTTGGGCGGGTCGCCCGAAGCATGAGGGCGATGGCGCGGTGGAGTTGTTTCGCACTCCGCAGAGTGCAAAAGAAAGCACTCAAAGCGTTCCGCTTCCTATTCTGGATTTTCTTCAAAAAAAGTTCGGATTTCGTCCAAAAGGTACCGCAAAAAACAGTACAGAACGATGTTCTGTACTGTAATGTTTTATGTGGAAGAGACAGGATTCGAACAGGAGTCCTTATTTTTATAAATAAAAATATAGGCTCACGTTCCTGGCTCGCTGGTGCTCGTACCTCGCACATCACTCCGCCTTTCGAATCTTATACAAGCGATGCTTGTATCTCTTCTCGAAAAATATATTCGTAAACTCATTATTTTGCGGAAGAGACAGGATTCGCCTACTCTCATGGATATTTATTTCGTCTTGTAGACTCATAAATATCTCATTCCCTTAGTCTCCACTCGGCCATTCATCTCTCCCTTTGGTCGAGATGGCTTCGCATGGCCTCGGTTCGAATCCTGTCTTCCGGTAAAACAAAAACAGTACAGAACGATGTTCTGTACTGTAATGTTTTATGCGGAAGAGACAGGATTCGAACCTGCGGGGGATTACTCCCCACACACTTTCCAAGCGTGCGCCTTAAACCACTCAGCCACTCTTCCACCCTACGGATAAAATATAACATATTTTTACATCTCTTTTCGGAGGCGTTGAACCCTCTCTTGCAGTGGAGGATGTGTAGAAAACATTTTACTGATTCCAGAAAGTGATTTTTTAGCACCGAAAGGATTTGATATAAAGAGATGCGCTATCGCTTTATTTTGAATCTTCATTTTGCCACCATAATGAGATATTTTCTCCAATGCATTTGCAAGACCATCGGGATATCGAGTCAGAAGAGCACCACTTGCATCAGCAAGATATTCTCTCTTTCTTGAAATGGAAAGCTGTATTAAAATACCTATAATTGGTGCAAGTATCATAAGAGCAATACCTACAATCATAAATATAGAACCCAGCTGACTATCTGAATCTCGCCCTCTCCCTCGAAACAGAAGACTTCGCAGAAAGAAATCAGATAAAAGAGTAATAAAGCCCACCAAAACCACCACCATGGTAGATATGAGCATGTCCTTGTTTCCAATATGAGCAAGCTCATGAGCTACCACCCCTTCTAATTCATCTTTTTCAAGAAGAGACAAGAGACCGGTCGTCACTGCTACAACGGCATGTTTTTCATTGCGACCTGTGGCAAAGGCGTTAGGAGCATCGTCGTGTATCACATAGAGTTGTGGCATAGGCAATCCTGCAGTAATAGCGAGATTCTCTGTGAGAGTATACAGATCAAAATACTCTTCTCGAGAAGCCTTTTTTGCTCCTGACATTTTCAATACCATTTTGCTTGAATTCCAATATGCAAAGATATTCATTCCCAGTGCAAAAACTACTGCAAAGAGCAATATATCAGGTCGCCCATAGTACAAAGAGATGAAATACCCCACAGAAATAACAACAATCAAAAAAACAAAGACAAGAGTCCATGTCTTGCGAATGTTTTTTGATTGTTCTGTGTAGAGTGTTGCCATGGGTTAAGAGATAAGGAGCAGTGATTAGGAAACAGGGAATCTACATCCTAAACAAGCAAGTACTAGGTATTATAATTTTTAATACTTAATCTTTATTTTTTTCTAAATGAATTATATAGATATTCCGCCTCTTCAAGACTATCTATTCTAGGTGAATCACCAATATGAATAATGAAGACGAGTTTCAAGTCTTGAGCGTCAATTAAAACTTTTACTGTTTTATAATTACCAGAAATATTTTGTTCATATATTTGTGCATCAAAACCGTCAATTTTCACATTTTTGGGCTCAGGTGCATTTGTGTATTTTGGTATATAACTTTCGAAGATTTTTGTACCAACTTCATCCTCTTTCACTATGGACATAAACAGTTCTCCATCATATCCTGAGCCAAAAAAATCTTCTGGATTACCAAAAATAACACTACCTCCACTAGAGCTTATTTCTTCATTAAAGATAGCAAATTCGCGTGGAATAGATACAGAGAATCCAAGTTCTTCGTTTTCATAGCGAACCCAATCACCTACCACTTCTTCTATTTCAGATATTTCTTCATTTTGCTCCATAGCCTGTTGTATATTTTCATGCGTTTTCTGCTCTCTACCTTCCCATATCATTGTTGAAATAAAAACAGTCATGAGCAAGATAGCTGACAGTAAAATAATAATAAGTTTATGATTGTGATTGTGGTCTTCCATGATTATATATATTTATAATTAAAATTTTACTGCTACTGGCTCACGAGCTTCTTGTTCATTTTCTGAAAGTTCAAAAAACTCTTTTTTAGCAAATGAAAACACTCCAGCAATGATATTTGATGGGAAACTTTCTATCTTTATATTTAGATCTCTCACATTTCCATTATAAAACCTACGAGCAGCTTGTATCTTGTTTTCTGTATCAGAAAGTTCTCTTTGAAGCTCTTTGAAGTTTTCGTTGGCCTTAAGGTCAGGATATGCTTCAGCAATAGCAATGATAGATTTTAGAGTACTTGAAAGCATATTTTCTTTCTCCATCATTTCTTCTATATTTCCATCTTGCTCTGCACCCATAGCTGCAGCACGGGCTTTTGTTACATTTTCAAAAGCCTCACGCTCGTGCTCTGCGTATCCTTTTACAGTATTTACAAGATTAGGTATGAGGTCATACCGACGTTTGAGCTGAACATCAATATCAGCCCACGCTTCTTCCGTGCGAGTATTTAATCGAACAAATCCATTGTAGTAAGAGACAAGAGCAATAATAACAACAGCAATAATAATTCCAATAAGTAGCATAAAAATATATAACTATGATAATACCTCCAGTATATCAAATATCAGGTTGCAAAGATATCTATTTCTTTATATCAAAAGAATTAACTACAAAATCAAAATTTTGATTATCTTCTCCTAAGAATGAAATGTATCTGTATTCAGAAGACAAGGGAAATGCTGCCATTTTTTGACTCTCATGGAAACATGTTATTTCACAATTTTTTGCTTTTCCTGCTGAAAGAAAACCGCCATGCTGTAATCCTGTTTTATTTTCAAATTTACCATCTTCATAAACCAAAGAATAACCCATTTGCCATATCGGTGGCTCACATTCCAGACATGAAATACCCCCTGCAACAACAGTATTATTATTGATAAACTTTATCACAAACTTTTTTCTATAAATAATATCACCATTATTATGAGAATACTCGTCTAGAGTAACTGGTTTTTTCTCGGAAAATTTTATTTCTAATTCTCCCCACTGTTCTGGATATTGAAATGAAAAACCCAACTCTTTGTTCACATAAGTAACTAAATTTTCTCCTACTTCTTGGGTACCAACAACAGTAGACAAATACAACCCCACGGCAACTCCAATTGCAAATATAAATATTAATTTTATTATTTTCATATATTTTATATTAAATTATAACTAGTAAAAACTTACTTTGAGTATATCAAATATCAGGTTGCAAGTATATGCTTTCATTAAGATTATATTAGCAAGATCGAACTTTACTAAACAGATGTAGGGGAATATAAAAACACCAAGCAGAACTTGATGTTTTTATATTGTCTATATAGATAGAGGGTTTTAGTTCTTCTCTTTTTTATTCCAAAGCACAAGAAGAGGAGATGCAAGGAAGATAGATGAGTATGTACCAATAAAGATACCTACTGCAAGAGTAAGGGCAAATATTTTTGTACTTTCTGGCCCCCATAGAACAAGAGCACCAAGAACGAAGAGAGTAGAAAGTGATGTATTGAAAGAACGCACCAACGTTTGAGAAAGGCTTGTCCCTACTGTCTGAGAGAAGGCTTCTTTTGTATCTTCTTCTTTGTTTTTAAGAAGATTTTCACGCACACGATCAAATACTACGATAGTGTCATTGATAGAGAGTCCTAGCACAGTAAGAAGAGCCACTATGAACAGTGTATCAGCCTGTGCACCCATAAACTTCGTAAAGAAGACAAACACACCTGATGTTATGAGAACATCGTGTATGAGCGCTATAATAGCTACAAATCCATATTTCCAAGAAGAAACAGGCTCTGAAACATGCCGAAACACATAAGCAATAAAGAAGACGATAGCAATAATGACTACTACGATAGCAAGTATCGCTTTTTTACGTAATTCATCCCCCACTGATGGGCCAATAGATGTAAAAGTCTTTAGAGAGACATTGTCTTCTCCTTCTATATTTCCTCCAAGAGTATCGAGTATGGTACCTCGCATTACTTCATCAATGATATTCATTTTCAGAATAAGACCTTTTTCTCCTGTAGGCTGCAACACTACAATACCCAGCTCGAGATCTGTAAGACTATTTTGAATAAAGTCATTTGAAGGACGCTCAGTCATGTATTCTACTTCCATGAGAGTTCCTCCCTTAAAGTCTATTCCCGGGTTAAGTCCAAATACGACAAGCACTGCTATAGCAGAAGCTACAAGAAGAGCTGATATTGAAAGAAATATTTTTTTGTATTTTATTATGTTCATATTATTTTTTGAAACCTGATGAAAATACAGTACGAGTGAATCTTGTATCTTTATTAGTAATAGCCATGAGAAGTATGCGACTTACTGTAATAGCCGATATCATAGAGACGAGCACTCCTAGTCCGAAAGTAAGAGCAAATCCACGTATAAGTGACGGCGCTGTGATAAAGAGAATGAAAGCAGAGATAATACTTGATGCATTAGAATCTCGAATAGAAATCCATGCCCTAGCAAAACCATCTTTCATGGCTGTTACCATGTCTTTGTCTTTGTTTTTCATTTCTTCCTTAAGTCGTTCAAATATAAGGACATTTGCATCAACTGCAATACCAACAGACAAGACAAACCCCGCTATACCAGCTGCAGTAATAGTCACAGGTATTACCTTAAAGAGCCCTAGCATGACAGCTCCGTAAATACCTAGTGATATTACAGCTATGACTCCTGGTAATCGATACCAAAGAATAAAGAAAAGTGCGACGATAAGAAAACCAATAATAGCCGCTCTCACCCCTGCTTCAGTAGTAGATTTTCCAAGTGTCGGACCAATCTCTTGCGTTGCAACGAGACTAATCTCGACAGGTAAAGCTCCAAGAGAGAGTCGGCTTGCAAGGTCTTTTGCTCCATCGAGAGTAAAGTCTCCAGAAACAATAGCTTCTCCACCTGAGATGGCATCTCGTATCACTGGTTGAGAGATAGGAGATCTATCGAGAAATATAGCAAGAACATTTCCGATATTTTCTGATGTGATCTTCTCAAATATATCTCCACCCTCTTTGGTAAACGTCAAAGCTACAATAGGTTCTCCTCCGAGTCCACCATTACCGCCTTGAGAAAAATCTACTCGTGCACTTTTAAGGTACTGACCAGTCAGCTCTGTCGTGATAAATGGTTCTATTATCTTTACCTCACCTGTAATTTCATCAGTTACCACATTTACATAAGGTCCACCTTCTGGAGCAAGAGTGATGTCGAACTCTGGATTTAAAAGGCGAAATTCAAGGAGAGGTGTTTCTCCTATGACTCCTGTTGCTTGTTCCACGTCGGTAACACCAGGAAGTTCTACGAGGAGTCGTGCTGTATTTTCATCACGAAGAAAACCTCCTTTTTCTACGCGAATAGTAGGCTCGAGAACTCCTAGTGCTCCCGATACATCACTGTTTACACGACGTTCAATAACATCACGAAGAGAGTCGAGGCGACCATCTATTTCAGCTGCAGGAACGTTAGAAATGTCTGCATCATAGGTGAGAAGCACTCCTCCAGAAAGATCGAGACCTAGTCTAAAAGGTTTTGTTTGATTACTTGAAAATGTTGCAAATGCGATGAGAACACCGAGAGCAAGAACTACTAAAGCTATTATTCTTTTCTTTAACATGTTTCTGAGTATAGCTCTTTGAAAAAGATATGTCTAGTAAAAAATAAAAACCACAATCAAGATTTGATTGTGGTTTAATTCAAAAATAAATATTTAGCTTTTAAAAGAATTTATTAAATATAGATTACATAAATCTTCTTCTTTGCAACCCACAACTAAAAAACTTTTTTTAGTTTTATGAGTTTTGGTAGTATTCATTTGAATATACATATTATCAGGTTCGCAAATAATAAAAATATTTTCTCCAAAGTACTCCCTTGCTTGTTCTATGCTTTTTTTTATTGGGGCACAAATTTCATTTGAAAATTTATTTTGTAACAAAAAATCAACTTTAAAAGACACCTTACTAGAAGCCCCATACATTTGAGCATGGGAACTGTGGTCTTTATAATCTTTATAAAATAAAGGGAATAATAATCTTAAATCATATTCATTGCATTTAAAAAATTTAGTAAAATTTTGTTTAAAAAAATAAAGATTACTTACATCTGAATAATATTTCTTAAAAATATCAGGCATACTGATAGACCAGATTATATTATTATCAAAATTATCTATTTCTTTCTTCATAAAATTTTCGAAAGTAGTTCCTCCAGAAGAGTCATCAGTTATTTTCCAAATGTTTTTATACGAAAAAGATATCTCAAAATTATTACCATGTAAAGAAAAAGGAATTACAAAAGGAAACCCTTTATCATTTCTCTGATTCAATACTTCCTTTTTTATTATTTTGTATTTTTTCAACAAGTGTTCATTTTTTTTAAAAAATGATTCCTTTTCTAAAATAATTTCTTTTTCTTTTGCAAGATCTTGCAAGTCACCAGAAAATTTAATATTTTGGTTTTCAAGATCCATAATTTTTCTATCAAATTCCTCTTTTTTCAGATTTTCTATGTTTAATAAATTTTTCTGTGCACTCTTATACTTTTTTATTTCTGTATCATTGCAATCAATTTTATGTTTTGCAATCAATATTTTTTGATCTATGGAACTTATCTTATAACTTAAAGAATATTCTTCTTCTGATACTTTTATATAAGTTGCATCTTGTAAAATTCTCTGTATTTCTGTAACATTTAATTCTTGAACACTCATAATATTTAGTTTTTAAAGAACAGGTGTATGTATTTATCTACCTACTCTTGAGTTAATACTTACGTTATCATTTTTTATTCTACAGGTTTATGAACTATTGTCAAGAATTTTCTTGACTTATTTATATAAATATATAGAGTTTGTATAAACGAACCATAAAAACTTAAACATTATGAACAAGCGACTTGGAATTACTTATTTTATTATTACATTAGTATTTTTTGTACTATTGTACCGGCAAGATTATCTTGCAAATATTGATCTTTTCTTAATATTAATATTTTTTGGATTTGCTCTAGTGATTAGTATCGTATCTAAATTACTTTACAAAAATATCAGACTTAAGAATCTAGAACCATTAGACCTGTGTGAAGTGTTGAGCTTTCACACAGATAAAGATGTTTTCATCATAGAAGATACTTTCACTGAAGGTCAATACAAATTTACCTTTAATTATCTATCAATAGATAACAGGTATTCGACTATTGTGAAAAGTAAAAATAATTTAATAAGGATGTATGATTTTACTGGTAACGGAAACTATGCCATAAGAAAATATAAACATGGCTTGAAATTAGAAAGAAAATAGCACTGAGGCATAAAAGTTTTATCTTTTATGCCTTATTTTTTATGTATTTTTTTATTATTGAGTGAACGAGAAGAGCGACCAAAATACCTATTATTGCTCCTGCTACCACATCACGCATGAAATGAACATGAGAAAGAACGCGCGCAGTAGCTATCAGTCCTGCCCCCACCAAGCCCACTATTCCTGCTTTTTTATGATGAAGAAAAAGAGAGAGAGCGAGCCCAAAAAATATAGCAGAATGTCCTGAAGGAAACGATGCATCCGAACCCGTGTATTGAAAAAAGGAAACAACATCCAGAGATTCTTGATAAGGACGAGGAGCGTCTATGTATAATTTCAGAAAATACACGAGAGTACCTGTAACAATACTAGTATATGCCATTTCCAAAAGATGACGTGAATGCCTCACTTTGAGAGATACTACTGAAACCATATGACCCTTGTGTATAAATTCAAAAAGAAAAAATGTACATAGAAAAAAGATATCAAAATCGCGTGCAAAAAATATAACAATATCTTTATACATTTCGTTCATAGTACAAAACAACATTTTCGAATAAAGAAGAAACAGTAAGAGGCCCTATCCCTCCTGGTACTGGAGTGTATCCATATGCTTTTTCATATGTCGAAGAATCAAAATCTCCTACAATAGAAACTCCATCACTAGTCGTTCCTGCGTCTATGAGAATACAACCCTCTTTTATATCATTGCCTTTAATAAGAGAAGGAACTCCTGTCCCAGAAATGATAATGTCAGCATCTCGTACCTCATCTAAGAGATTATCAGTGTGGTCAATGATGGTATATGATATACCATCTCTGTCAAAGAGACGTGCTATCTGAAGTCCCACTAATGGCCCTTTTCCTATAATAAGTACTTTTTTATTCTCTAGAGATATACTATATTCTCTTACAATATCCATAACAGCTCGCGCCACAGGTGGAACAAATTCTGTATTATTATGAATAAAGCTATCTATAGCCAGAGAAGATAGTATATCTATGTCGTATTCTTCTGGAACGCACGAAAGTATATTTTCTTTTGAAAATATGTCAGGCAAAGGTAATTGAATAATACATGGATTGCCTACTCTCAAAAGAGATTCTTTGACTTTCTCTTCGGATGTATTTTCTGGAAAATGTATCACTTCCACTTTGACACCAATCTTTTTTCCATATCTTTTTTTGACTTCGATATATTGTTCTATGACGGGATTGTTCCCAATATAGAAAATACTCAAAAGAGGAGCATGAGATAAATTCCCTATGCGTTTCTTTTGTTTTTCTAAAATCTGTTTTTGTATTTTTTTTCCGTCAAACATCATATTATAATCCAACAAAATCTTTCTGTCTGTCACTATAGCGAACTTTTTGACTAAAGCGTCTCATTCCCATAAGCATTCCAAGGGCTAAGAATAGCATAACAAGATATGAACCACCATAACTCACAAAAGGTAGATTAATACCCGTCACCGGAAGCAGTCCTATGTTCATACCAATATTTACAATACTATGTGTCACTATCATACACGCAACACCAATACCAAAAAGCATCTCGAAATTATTACTACTACGAAGAGATATAATGCATAAGCGCAGAATAACAA
Organism: Flavobacteriaceae bacterium; assembly: GCA_047614005.1. Lineage (GTDB taxonomy): Bacteria > Patescibacteriota > Minisyncoccia > Phycocordibacterales > UBA1006 > JBLHIK01. The sequence goes on from JBLHIK010000001.1 coordinate 24,155, forward strand.
GACAGAGGAACATAAGGAAAAAGGACACCCCTACAAAACCCCATTCTTCTGCAAATGACGCAAATATAAAGTCTGTTTCATTTTCGGGAAGAAACTGCAAGCGAGACTGTGTTCCATACCCCACCCCTTTTCCTAGCACTTGCCCAGACCCCACTGCTACGAGTGACTGATATGCATTATATCCTGCTCCTTGAATATCAGTCAGAGGATTAAGGAAGCTTGTGATACGAGCTTTCTGATAAGGTGCAAATACAAATGACCAAAAGACAAAAAAAGTTGATACTAAAATAGCAGCTAATATAAAAAGATGCTTTTTGGAAATACCAGATATGAGTGCCATACCAAACCAAATAGCAAACAAAACCATAGCAGAACCAAAGTCAGGCTGAAGAAGAACGAGAGAGAAAGGAATAAGCATATATATAGCGGAAATAATAATATGTTTCATTCGAGATATCTCGATGTGTCGCCGTGAAAAGTATTTTGACAGGACGAGAACAAGGGTGATTTTTGCAAAGTCTACAGGCTGAAAAGAAAAACCACCAAAATCAAACCAGGATTGAGCCCCCTTAATAGTCGATCCCACAAAAAAAAGAAGAACGAGAAGTAATACTGAAACACCATAAAGAATAATGAGTGTTTTTCCTTTTTGCAAAAATGAAAAATCAATAAAAGAAGCAGCAGTAAAGACAACAAGGGAAATAACTATCCATAGTAATTGCTTTTGGAAAAAGTTTGTCTCACCTGTAAATGAATACATAGATAAAAGTCCAGCTCCTAAAAGAGGAACAATAAAAAGAAGCAAAGGATAATCTATGGCATTCTTTTTCATACTTTTTTATATATCCAGTGAATAAAAATTAAAACGAGGAATATATTCTTCTCGTACTATTTTTTCTTCAAAAGGTTTTTGCCATGTAAAGAAAATATCTGTCTCTTTACCAGGGGCCACATAAGAGAGCTCTGTCTTACTTGAATGGACTGCGTTTCCTCTTTCATCATAAAGAATAGTAATGAGCTCTAACTCAGGGAGAGTATAAAGTGAATCGTTGAGGATTTTTCCTGAGAGACGAGGACGACTTTCTTCTTTAGAAAAACGAAAATCTCGAACAGGAAGAGAAATAGCATCGAGGGTTTTTTTCGACAATGTCTCCCATGGGGTAATTGGAATAAATTCAAAAGTAGTACGCACGACAGGTCTATTAAGAGAACCTACAATACGAGGTTCGAAAATAGCAGTTGTTCCATTTGGATTTATAAAGGTCTCTCCTGTCCTCTGAGTAATCAACGCATTTTCTTTGTCGAGGAGTTTAAAACGATACGAGATACGCTCTATTCCTGCATAAGGGTTTCTGTTTTCTAGATATGCTACTGAGTTGTACTCTCTATTAGATACTTCAAAAGATCGCGCCCATTGCACAGCGAGTTCAGATACTTCTGCATTGCAAGCTTTCGAGCAGTCCCCTCCACAATCTATCCCTGACTCAACACCATTTCTCATATCATCAAAACATGTAGGTTTTTTATTTATGGCAGGTAAAATAAATAAAAAAACAATAAAAAGAAGAACAGCAACTGTTCCAAAAAAATATAGTAATTGCCTCTTTTTTGCCCATATCATATAGATAACTATAGCATATTACCTCATAGTATATAATCCTTCATATTTCATTATTTCCCAATTTGCAAGTCACTTGCAAATTCAAAATAACTGCAGGAGGTCCGACCTCCTGCAGTTTTCACGATAAGGTTGTTTTGATTGAATGGTTTTAAATTTGGAAAAACGTTGCAATTATTTCTTGAAGATAGGGTTCAATTGATTGACATATACATGCAAACCTGCCATACTACATATCAAGAAGTACATTGAAAAACATTTAGTTGAAGTCGCCTTTTGATTGGTTCATCTCAGTTTCTCTATGGAAGTTGAGATGAGTCAATCACGAAGGTAGATTTTTAACTAATAATTATAATTATGAAAAAAACATGGTTTTATTATGGATTTTCAGATCGAAGAAGAGGAATCTGGACAACAGGTACTTTCTTTGGAACTACAGAGGAACTGTTTAAAAACGGAGACTTTTTAAGAACTTTTGCACAGAGCTATTCCATATCTTTTTATTATGAATTAACACCTGAAGGTGAAAAAATTAAATTAGAATTCACTGGAGATCAGTTATATAAATTCAGAACAGCTTGAGATCTTATGAAAAAGAGGAAGCTGAAAGTAATGCTTAAATTACAGATTGATTAAAAACCAAGCGCCTAGATAGATATTCTATTTAGGTGTTTTTTATATACAAAAATACCACATCAATAACAAGCTATCACTTATTGTTATTAGATTCTGGAGTTCGTCAATTTTTTCTCAAGAGATTCATTAAAAGTTTTAAACTTAAAGCAACAAAAAAGCAATATTATTGCTTTTTTGAGGTATAAAAAAATACTGCATCAGTGTCTGGCTGTCGTCTATCTTTTCTCAAGGGGTTTTAGCAAAAAGTTTAAAATTTGGAAAAACAAAAAAGCAATATTATTGCTTTTTTGAGGCTATAAAGCCGATTTTACGGTATAAAAAAAATACCGCATTAATGTCTGGATATCGTCTATCTTTTCTCAAGGTATTTCATTAAAAAATTTAAAGTTTGAAGCAACAAAAAAGACATTTTAATGTCTTTTTTGGGTATAAAAAAATACTGCACAATGTCTTGGCGACGACCTACTTTCCCCAAAGAGTATCATCGGCGCAAAGAGGCTTAACTTCTGTGTTCGGAATGAGAACAGGTGTTTCCCTCTCGCTTTATCACCAAGACATTACGCAGTATTTCATATGTAATGTATGTGTAACGCAAGTTACAAGTATCTTATAGCAATCACGCTATAGATTTGATTTTTATTTTGATATACAGTATTCCTAATAGGAATCGAACAATTAGTACTCCTCGACTAAACACATTACTGTGCGTACATCTAGAGCCTATCAACGTGATCATCTCTCACGATTCTTATACGATTCCTAATCTTGAAGTTGGCTTCCCTCTTAGATGCTTTCAGAGGTTATCCATTCCCAACATAGCTACCCTGCGGTGCCGCTGGCGCGACAACAGGTACACCAGAGGTTAGTCCACCCCGGTCCTCTCGTACTAGGGGCAGATCTTCTCAAGAATCAACGCCTGCAGCAGATAGGAGACCAACCTGTCTCACGCAATCGTTTCCCCTCGCTTTCGCGAGGATATCGGACTGTATTTTCACCCTTTGTAAACAAAGAATGTTCCACGTGCAGTCTCTACGGGCATACAAAAATGTATTTCCCTCGGTATTGGCCGATTATTTAAAAAATAATTGAGGCTTTCACCGATATTAGTGGACTTTCCTGAGCACTTACGTGCTCAGCCGCCGTGACGTGATTGGTCTCTTACACAAGATGATTGTGTAAAATTTCTATTCTTAGACGAAAAAACCAGTTTATGATTTGAAAAGTTTACTCTTTTTGATTTGTTTTTGAAAAGTTTTCTCTTTTTTCCTGTTTAACCCTCGATAGGGATTCAGAAGATTCAGACAACAATAAAATTCAAGCATTCCTGCCTGAACGGTCTGAACCCAGCTCGCGTAACCTTTTAATTGGCGAACAGCCAAACCCTTGGGACCTTCTCCAGCCCCAGGATAGGTTGAGCCGACATCGAGGTGCCGAACATCGCCGTCGATATGAACTCTTAGGCGATACCAGCCTGTTATCCCCGGGGTAGCTTTTATCCTGTGTCTTCCCCTGCATCTGAAGCAAAGGGTCGGTTCATTATGTTCCACTTTCGTGCCTGCTCGAGATGTACCTCTTGCAGTCAAGCTAGCTTGTGCCATTACACTATCGGCACGGTTTCCATTCGCGCCTAGCTAACCTTTAAGATCCTCCGTTACTTTTTAGGAGGAGAGCGCCCCACTCAAACTACCCACCAAACACTGTCCCAGTACGTTTTTGCCGTACTGGTTAGGATGCATCAAACAAAAGAGTGGTATTTCACTGGCGACTCCACCATTCCCGAAAGAATGGCTTCAAAGTCTCCCACCTATGCTACGCAGTTGTTTAATACACCCAATATCAAGCTATAGTAAAGCTCCCGGGGTCTTTTCGTCTAGCTGCAGGTAACCGGCATCTTCACCGGTATTGCATTTTCACCGAGCAAGTCCTCGAGACAGTTTCCCAGTCGTTACTCCATTCGTGCACGTCTGAACTTACCAGACAAGGAATTTCGCTACCTTAGGACCGTTATAGTTACGGCCGACATTCACCGGGGCTTATATCAGCCAGCACAAATCCGAAGAAATGTACCACCGATATTTAACCTTCCGGCATTGGTCAGGAGTCACCCCCTATACATCCTCTTACGAGTTCGCAGGGAGCTGTGTTTTTGATAAACAGTCGCCAGGAAATCTTTAGCTGCGGCCCCACAACACCGAAGTGCTGGAGGCGGGCCTTATCCCTAAGTTACGGCCGCTATTTTGCCGAGTTCCTTGAGGACCTCTCACTCGTTCGCCTTGGTCTTCTCGACCCTACCACCTGTGTCGGTTTGAGGTACGGTCTCTACAGTATTAAGCTTAGAAGCTTTTCTTGGAAGCGTGCTCCCTAGAATCTCATCATCCGAAGAATCTGATTTGTGCTCTACTTGGAATATTGTCATGCGGATTTACCTACATCACTTCCTCATAGCACCCACACACATCCAATAGTGTGCTCTAGGTACAACCCTCCGTCCCTCCATCGCATACTGTAGAGGTCATGGAATATTAACCATGTGTCCATCGGATTCGGATTTCTCCATCTCCTTAGGCCCGACTAACCCTTCGCTGATCAACATTGCAAAGGAAACCTTGGTATTTCGGCGGGCATGGATCTCACATGCCTTGCGGTTACTTGTGCCAACATTCTTACTTCCGCACGCTCCACCATGGGTTACCCCTTTGGCTTCAACGCAGAACGGAATACTCTCCTACCGATCATGAATTTCACAAAGTCGCCAATACTCTATATATAGAATATTCGCAGATTTGTGAAATTCACAATCCCCAAGCGTCGGTAATATACTTAGCCCCGATTATTTGCGGCGCAATATCTCTAGATCAGTGAGCTGTTACGCTTTCTTTAAAGGATGGCTGCTTCTAAGCCAACCTCCTGATTGTTGCAGAAATATCACATCCTTAAGTGCACTTAGTATATATTTAGGGACCTTAGCTATGGATCTGGGCTGTTTCCCTTTTGACCACCGGAGCTTCGCCCCCGGAGTCTAACTGCCAAGTAATAAAATCTGGTATTCGGAGTTTGATAGGTTTGGCGAGGTTTCCCCCTGTCCAGACCTTCCAGTGCTCTACCCCCAGATTGTTCGCTTGACGCTAGCCCTAAAGCTATTTCGGAGAGAACCAGCTATTACCAAGTTCGATTGGCTTTTCACCCCTTACCACAAGTCATCCGAGCGTGTTGTACGGCGCAACGGTTCGGGCCTCCAACGTTCTTTCGAACGTCTTCACCCTGCTCATGGCAAGCTCACTTGGTTTCGGGTCTTATCTATACGACAATTATTCGCGCTATTAACACTTGGTTTCCCTACGGGTGCGTCCGAAAAGGACTTACCCTGCCATACAGATAAACTCGTTGGCTCATTCTTCAATAGGCACGCCGTCGCGGAACGCAATGTCCGCTTCGACTCCTTGTAAACATATGGTTTCAGGTCTATTTCACTCCCCTCCCGGGGTTCTTTTCACCTTTCCCTCACGGTACTTGTTCACTATCGATCTCTCAATGTATTTAGCCTTACCAGTCAGTACTGGTGGATTCACCCGGGCTATTCATGTCCAGGGCTACTCAAGAATAAGAACAAAAAAGTGATGAAATTTTCAAATACAGGACTATCACCTTCTGTGGTTGTGCTTTCCAGCACATTCTTTTAACAACATCTTTTGTAACTTTTCTCATCATAAAGACGACGTTCTTATCTTACAACCCCCACCGCACAAGTGCGATGGGTTTGGGCTTCTCCCATTTCGCTCGCCGCTACTATGGGAATACAATATTTGTTTCTTTTCCTTCAGGTACTGAGATGTTTCACTTCCCTGAGTGCGCGAATGCATGTCAAGCATGCAGACCATCAAGGTTTACTTGATGAGGTTTCCCCATTCGGAAATCTCCGGGTCATAAGTTGTTTGACACCTTACCGGAGCTTATCGCAGTCGTACCACGTCCTTCATCGCCATTGAGAGTCAAGGCATTCACCATATGCTCTTACGTGTTCCTATTAGGAATACTATATATCAATGAAATCTTTTTACAGATTTTGATGACCAACTATATAAATATAGTTGGTTCAATTTTTTGTCTAGCTGCACAGACCGCTCCGTACAGCATCAACTAACCTCGTCGTTCCTACACGATTTGGTTGTTCAGATAGTACGTATTGTACAAAATACTATCCGCTGGTAAAGATTAGCAATAAATATCTTTACCTCCACATACACTACCTGCATTCACAGTGATTAATCTGTGAGATGATGCTGTGGGATTTAGTTGACAAAGTAATTTGCCGATTAGTAATAAAAAAACGCCTTACGGCGAATGGAAAGCATGAAAAGTTTCAGGGGCTAACTATTCGCTGTGTGTCTCTTTTTTATTACTCATATCAACGGAAGCGAGTATATACGAAGTACCTTTCTATGTCAAGAAAATTCCAAAGAAATATTTGTAATAGAAAAGAGGTATTGTACTAAGCTTATTTTGCATGTTTGAGTTTTGATATTTTGAGGCAAATTATAAAAGCGCAGGCCTTTGGCCTGCGCTTTTATGTCATAGATAAATAATCTAAAAAAGACTATTCGTGAATGTCTCTTTTTACTTTTTCAAGTAGTCGAGCCGCAAGATCTTTTCCTCCAAGTCCGAGTGAAAGTCCACCTGCAAGAGCAAGCATTCCTACGATTGCGATAAAGAGTGTCTGCATAAATGCAGGAGCAATACCAAGCTCAGAAAGAGCGATGATAAATGCAAAAATCCAAATAGCATAATATACGATAGTCCCGAGCATTTTTCCTGAAGTCAAACCTGCACCTTTTGCTGATCCAGAAACAAGCTTTTTCATAAAATCAGAAACTATAGTTGCCGCCATAAGAACGAGAACTGCAATTATGATTTGTGGAATGTATGCAAGAACATTTTGTAAGAAAACATTTACTTGTGTAAGTCCGAGGATTTCAAGTGATGCTGTAAGAAAAGCAATTGCAAGAAACCATTTTACAATCTCTCCTAGGAACTGAGCTACGTTGAGCTGATACCCTGCTTTTGATACTGTTCGCTCTACTGATGAGTTTGCGAAAATTTTGTTAACGCGTGCTGCCTGTAGGATATGAGAAACTGCTTTCCCTACTACTACAGAGATCCACCACCCAAGAATAAAAACTATAACACCTCCTATAAGAAGTGGAACAAAAGCTATAAACCCTTCCCATAGTCCGAAAAGAGAATTTTGCAGAACTGCACTCCATGTTTGTAATACCATATAATATATAAATAACTAATAATTAATAAATGACCTTATATATTTATTATATCAAGTAGAAAAATAAAAAGTTATTTCATGTGGATAACTTTAAAGAAAAAAACAATACATATAGATGTATTGTTTTAAAATATTTCTATTTTCGTTTTGTGTTAAGAGAGATTGGATTTACTTGAAATACAACATCATGATCATAATCGAGAACATCATAGATGAGCTTGTCTCTCATCTCGTATCGATAGAGAAAATCAGATGTGACGAAAGTGGCATATGAGAGCTCTCTTCCTATTTCTGATTCTATTATCTTTACTACGCTTTCTACAGCAGATAGATTGAGCTTGTCCCCTACGAGAAGTATATCGAGACGAGCATCTTCGTCTCGAAGAAACACACCTGATGCAATAATGAGTTTAATTTTTCCAGTTTTATCAAAACGCTTTTTGAGTTCCTTTCCAGAATACGAGTCAGTGTCGAGAAGAAGAGTACTGAGGGGTTTGTTATATTCGAAAGTTTCATCAAGGATAAAACCTGTTACTTTTTTCTTTATTATTTTATCTCCTTTTTTTAGTTTTTTTATTATCTCTTTTGTAAATGTTTTTTCTTTGATTACATTTGTATCTTTCAAGAGTTTGATTTCTTTGTTGAGAAGAGCTTGCTCGACACGTGTGCGTTTGAGCACTTCTTCTTTTTCAAAAATGTATGAAGGATTTGAGAGGAAAAGTCGGAGAACTTTTACGCGAGCAGTTGAGCCAAAAAGTTTTGAGAGAATATCTTTTTTCATAGACCCCAGTATAAAACAGAAGAGACTTTTTCGCAACAAAAAAAGCGATGCACACTACGCATCGCTTTTACCCAGACTCATTCGTTTTCAGTATAACTGTAGAATGAATCTTTGTTTATTTTCCATCTCGAAAATAAAATACAAAAGAGAGATAAGACAAAAATAAGCAATATATATAACATTGATTTAAAATCTGAAAAGGGTTTATAAAAACACCCTCTCGTAAACCAATTTATTATAAATAAAACAAGTAATATTCCTAAAATAGCTAGAAGGATTGTATTCTTTTTCTTTCTTTCTTTAGTCTTCATTTTTAAAGTTTTAATTGTTTTCTACTTTCTCTATTAAACCAGAAAAAGATAGCCATCGCTGCATAGAAAGCAACAATAAATACTCCATATTTTTCAAAATCAATAATGTCTTTAAAAGTAAAAGAGCCTATGGCTACTGTAATACTTATGAATACGAATACCCAAAAGAAAATTCTGTTTCTTCTTATCTTTTTTTCAATCATGGTTGTTTTTTTTAGATGTGAAATAACAATTTGAATTTGTAGATTATCTACAATGCGCAATATAACACATGCTAAATATAATGCAAGTCTTTTGAAGTAAAATAAAAAACGCCCGTAAGGGCGTTTTTTATTTGTAAGAAAAATGAATTGTTATTTTAATTCTACTTTTCCTCCAGCTGCTTCAATCTTCGCTTTTATTTCTTCAGCTTCTTCTTTTTTGATTCCAGTTTTGATCATTGCAGGTGTTCCTTCTACAAGGTCTTTTGCTTCCTTAAGACCAAGTCCAAGTACTTCCTTTACAACTTTCATCACAGGGATTTTAGCACCTCCATCTGATGTAAGCTCTACATCGAATTCAGTTTTCTCTTCCCCTGCATCACCGGCAGCAGGACCAGCTACTGCAACTGCAGATGCTGATACTCCAAATTTCTTTTCGAGAAGTTTTACAAGCTCGTTGAGTTCAAGAACAGTCATGCTTTCTACTTGTTCTACAAGAGCTTTGAATTGTGCTGGCACTTCTACGTCAGCTCCTTCTTCTTCTACTTCTTCTACTTTAGCTTCTTCTTTTACTTCTTCTACTTTAGCTTCTTCTACTACAGGAGCTTCTGTCGCTTCTGTTATAGTTTCTTCTACAGCGTCTTGTGTTGTATTTTCGTCTGTCATATTTCTATTACTAGATTATTAAAAGTTAGTTGTTTTGTATCTATGCTCGCTTCTGTGCAATCTGCCCGAGAGCCACTGCAAGTCCTTGTATTGGAGAGTTGATAACATTTACGAACATTCCTCGGAGAGTCTGAAGATCTGGGATCTGTGCGATGTCATTCATCTCTTCCATTGTTCTGTATCTATTTTCAAATACACCACCTACAATAGACATAGATTTTTTATTTTTCTTGTGGAATTCAAATATCTCACGAGCAGGTGCTGTAGGATCATCATTGCTCCACGCAAGAGCAATGTTGCCTGGCATCTCTGGCATAGAACCCTCATACCCTTTTGAGTCGAGTGCTCGCCCTATGAGAGTCTTTTTTGCAACACGGTATGATATACCTTGCTCTTGAAGTGTGCGACGTATCTCTGTAGCTTTTCCTACAGTAAGACCATTGAAGTTTACAAACACTACTGATGTAGCATCTGCCATACCTTTTTCAAGTCCACTGATTATTTCTTTTTTCTTAGCTTTTGTAATTGCCATGTTTATTTTTTTAAATTAAAAAAACGGCTTATAACGCCGTCGCACAAATATACTATGTATATTATTTGTATCGACCACAACTAAGTAGGTTTTATTTCTCAATATGAGAATACCTACTGTCTTTGCTACGGCAGATATACCATATCATAGACATTTTGTTTTGCAAATAGGAGATTTTAAAAACCAATAGAAGTAATATGGGAAAATAGCAAAAATGAGAAAAATGAAATTAAATATACATAGTATATAAATCCAGTTACAAAATTCACTAAATGTAGTTTTATAGATATCCCTTTTTTAACAAAACTCTTTGTTAAAAAGATTAAAAAAATTAAATGAGTAATTGGTGTAAAAAATAAACCACTCCAACGTAAATCTTTAATAAGGATATTGTTTAAATCTTCTATATTAAATAAGAATCTAAAAAAATCTATTCCTTTAAATTTTGAATCAAAAATAATAAAACAAAATAATAAAACAAAAATAACTACCAAATATCCTGCATGCCATTTTAATAATTGTTTTTTAATTTCTCTGTTCATATAGTAATTTTATCATGATTTTCTTTTAAACAAATGAAATACTCTCTTGAAAAAGTTTCTTATCCTGTGCCAGAGATTTTCCGAAGTAGCATCACTCACCGAAGCAGAGAGAAGAGCAGGCACATCTCCCTCTTTTATATCTTCTACTTTTTCTACATCTGCGATACTCACCTCATCTTCTTCAGTATTTTCTTCTTCCTTTTTCTCTTTTACTAACTCTTTTTCTATGAGTATTTCCTGTACGGATTCTTCTGTTGTTTCTTCTACCATTACTTCTTCTATCGCTTCATCTGTTTCTTCTTCCTTTTTTTCTTTTACTGCCTCTTCCTCTTCTTGTACTACTATTCTCTTTTGTCTAGAACTACTTCCTGACGAGACAGTGTGTTGTACCTCTATATTACTACTCTTCATACTCTCAGTATTTCCCGCAATATCTATAGAAAAATACGATACAGTCGAGGAGCTCTGAGCGAGGAATGGATATTCATAGATCTGCCACTCACCACTATCGAGCCGGTACCATGTTCGTAGTATCTCACTCTCGTCTTCTGTAATGAGAGTGATTTCTTTTTCCGATGAACCACTCTCAGAGAGGTGTGTCACAGGAGACACAACATCTACAGAAGTACTCACAGAAACTTCGCTGATGAGAGTATCTATCGTGCCGTCGTTTTCATCGTCTATAGAGAGCTCTATAGACGAGAGATCTTCTGTATCGAGAGTGAACGTCGTCACAGAAGTACTCGTCACTAGCTCTACGTCGTTATAGAGACGCGTCTCTATATACTCGCCATTATGTACCTTTTGTATATATAGATCATAGCTCCCTGTATCGTAGGCATCTATCTGTATATCGAGAGATCCAGAGACAGACTCGTCGATAAACATATACATCACATCCTCTATCATCTCTACATGCACGCCTTCAATGCCCTCTTCGAGAGTGCCATCTTCGAGCAGTCCTACATGTCCTCCTGAGCTGTCATATATATGAAGATTCACAGGACTATGAGTGCTCACGACTGTCCCTGATATATCACCGCACGCACCTACTCTCGAAGAGAACTCCGACTCGCTCGCAGTACCACCTGAGAGTATATCGAGTATCCCTTTTCTCACATCTGTATCATTCATCATGAAAGCATGTGAGGTTTCGTTGACATAATATATCTCATCTACTTCCTGATGAGAGGCACTCTCTATAGGCACTACATCATCTCCGTTGATATATAGTATCTTGTAGTCGAAAGAGTCTTCGTCTCCTATGAGAGCCTTGCTACTATTGTTGCCTATGATAAATTCTCCGAGAGTCGGAGACTGACAACCAGCAAAGGTATAGGTTTGCACCTCTCCAAAATCCATATTTTCTATTGAACTATGCAGTGGCTCTATAGTATCAAACATGAGAGAGTTTCTTCCTTGATCCTGTAAATACCCTCTCGTCTCGTCGTAGTCATATGAGCCATCGGCAAAGACTGTGGTCGTATCTGTGACGTATTCCCCTCCTCTCTCTTCAAAGTATTTACCTGTCGGCAAGAGCTGATAGACTGATGGGAAGTTTTGGGATATTTCTTGTATGCGTTTTTCATTGAGTTTGAAAGGTCCAACTCTAAATCCCATACTATCTCCCCACATGAGAACTTTAAAAGCTTTGGGAGCTCCTATATGTGGTGTCCCCACGAAGACGACCTTGTCTATACTCTCCTTACCATAATCTGCTGCATATGATTTTGCCACGAGACCTCCCATGGAGTGTGCTATGAGAGTGACTTGTTCTGCTTCTGTCTCGAGAAGTACTGCGTCTATCTTTGCCTTTAATAGCTCGCCTGTCATACGTGTATCAAAACGCCAGTCATAAGGAAAGGGAAAGAACGTCTCTCCTTCTATATATCCTATACTTTCTAAATCTTCAATGAAATCTTGTGTGATATTTTTATTCACAACTTCTCGAAAAATATCCCCTTCTTTCACATCATTCACAGAATTCTGTCCGTCATTAAAAAGAGATAATTCTTTAAGATAATTATCATCAGGGAGTAATACTCCCTTCAAAGCTCTCGGCCATTTCTCCTCTCCATTTTCTCCATCTATGAGATAGCTCGCAGTAATTCCAGGGATAAATATCACAGGTGTGAGCTTTTTCTCTACGCCGTATTTATCAAAAGGTTGCATTCCTGCTTTTATCTCTGGCTTTTCTGTGAGCCAGTCAGAATAGTCGACATCTCCCTCCACTACTCCCCCTTCTCCATCTGGATTATTTGTATGTGTCGGACCAGTCTCGCTCCCCCAGTAATTCCCCCTTGCTACCACAGGATCATTCCCTTCCATGAAAACATCCCTTTCTCTACTATTCTCAAAAATACTATTTTCTACTGTCACTCTTCCATTTCCTGTAGCATAGATGCCTCTATTATTTCCAGAAAAGACTGTATTTTCTATAAGAGTATCTGAGGTAAATCTTTCGTATCTTTGATATCTTCCAGATCTAGTATAGATAGCTATGTTTGCATTTTGTATTCTATTGTTATACAGATGTGAATTCGGGTCAGTTCCAATATATATTCCGATATTGCTATCGTCATAACTATCAAATGCAAAATCATTGAAACCCATTTTCATGTTACTATCTTTTCCTATACTTCCTATACTTGCACTAGTGTCAAAATGAAAAGCATTATTAATAAGAGTGAAATTCCCATAAACACCCAATCTAAAACCCTTCTTGGATATATGACGAGCTACGCTGTTTTGCATGGTGATATGAGCAGCTTCGCGAGTCGTCAAAAGAGTCCCAACATGCGTTGCCTCCAGCTCATCTATGAGAGTGTGGCTAGTATTATAAAGACCTTCTACACCTGTTTCAACATGAGAGAGAACAGGCCTGACGAGATGGCCCCTCGATCTATAAAATAAAAACCCTCTTTCTCCATATGATATGTGTATATCTTTATACTGACCATATTGATTTGTAAAAAAAAGATAAAGACCCGTGCTTGCGTGATAGATATTCAAGTGAGAGAGTGAAAGAGTGGTATCTTTTCCAATTCTGATTCCTCCCCAACAGTATCCATCACAATATTCTTGGTCGAGATTGCCACCTTGTGCATTTCTACTTGCAAAAAGTATCGGGAGGTCTTTTGTACCATTGGCAGTAAAGGTAGCTCCTCCACCAGTAATGATTCCATAATACGGATATCCATCAAAATCTTCTGGAGGTGCATCTACGTAGACCTCCACACCTGGCTCTATGGTAAGACTAGTGTATTCGCCCCACATGTTGATATTTGTTTGCAGGATATACGGAGACCCCTCAAGAGTCCACGTCACCTCACTTTCAATATTTTCGGTAACAAAAGTCTCTGCAAATGCACTTTCTAAAGGAGACAACAAAAAGAAAAAACCACATACAACAAGAAAGATAATGTATCGCTTTCTACTCATATAAAAAGTATATCTATAATATATAAAAAAACAAGCAAACTAAAATTAGAGATTCAAATATTTAGAAAATATCTTTATAGCTTCCTCCCCATGCTTTATCGATAATAAAAAACAACAGGAGTGAAATACCTAAAATAAGGGTAAAGACGAGGATTGTCTTGAGGTAATGTTTCATACACTCATTATACCTTATATTGCTTTGTTTCGTAATATATTGATTTATATGTGAAAAAATGGATTCTTTAATCTTATGAAGGATCTGCCTTAATAAGAGGACTTATGTGTGCAGGAGGTCCGACCTCCTGCATGTTATGGTGTTTTTATAGAAAATGTGATATGTTGAATGAAACTTAAAACTTGTACTATGAAAAATGAATCAAAATCTATTAGAGTTATTATTTATGGAGAAGCAGACAGCGAAGGTATACAAAAAGGTATTGAAGAATACCTTCTTGGAAAAGATATCTCCCTTGTGAAAACACAATACATCCCAAATGTTTTATACTCTGAGACTACTCTCAAAACAATAACAAACCTGGTTAAACATCCAAGGGAAACTATTTTTATTTTTGGGATAAATAAATATGATGATCTCACTCATGCTGTTGTAAAAAACATAAAGCATTTAATTGAAAATGAAAAAGCATTTCAATACATCAATGGTCTCTGGAAACAAGAAGATACCAACAAGATGATGGATGCCTTCTTGAAGAGTTCAGAAGTACCTGCGTAATAGTAAAAAACTATACGCGAAAGAGCCTGCGATACGTTGCAGGCTTTTTTTTATGTGTGAAAATGAGTAATTGAATCTTTTTCTTGTTAAGATCGTCTTTTTAAGGTTTTCTTATGAAGGATGTACCTTAATAAGAGAATCTATGCGTGCAAGAGGTCCGACCTCTTGCATGTTATGGTGTTTTTATAGAAGATGTGATAGATTGATATAAATTTAACTTAAAAATAGTACTATGAAAAATAAAAATCCATATCTACATCTACCCCGTATCATATATATGAACATATATGGTACAACAGACCGTAACAAGATTGAAGCCCTTTGTAGTGAATACAACATAGAGAACTCTTCTGTCCAAGATAAGATAGAGTTTATATTCAATTATCACCCTGATATATCGACTGCGAAAGAATCTCTTGGGAAACTTACTACAGAGATAAGCACGAACATGTTTATGCTTGGAAGTATAGAATCTACCAAGGAAAACAAAGAGTTTACAAAAAATTTTGTACATTTACTTGAACAACGCGAAGCGTTTTTCAGATACAAAGTTCCTTTAAATCTTAAAGGGTTTAGCAATACTCTCTACAATTTCGGTGTGTACTTTTGTAAACATCAAAAGAATTTTAAACGTTCTTAATATTATCTATTTACTATCTGTAAATAGCACAAGAGCCTGCGATACGTTGCAGGCTTTTTTTATGTGTGAAAAAATGAGTTATTGAATCTTTTTATAGTACATATATTGACATATCATCGCATGAGTTTGATCTCTCACCTTTGATCTCGTGTCTTTTTTTGAAAACTTTAAAAATAAATTTCTATTGTCTTACTCTTTCAAGAGTTAATTAAGATTAGTTAAGTGTCTTGCGTGCAGGAGGTCGGACCTCCTGTTGTTGCTGTTGTTATGAAGGATTTGCGTGCAGGAGGTCGGACCTCCTGCAGTTAGGCTTGTGCCTTTGCCCTCTTGTCTTTGACCTCGTGCCTTTAATTTCGTACCTTTTTATGGGATACAAAAAACCACCCTTGCGGGTGGTTTTTTTGTAACTTCACACGTATTTCTACGTATTCAGAACTATACTAGTTTATTAACATTAGTTAACAATTTTGTATGGAGTTCGTGAATCTTCTTCTAGTTGGAATGTGTAGTTGTTCATGTCAGCTACTGAACCATCTTTAGATGTAGCAGCTTCTACGCTATCTGATGTCCATTGGATATCAGCTAGGTATGCACGAATTTGTTTAGATTCTCCTGCGTTAGTTCCAGAAATGTTAATTGTAACAGTTCCTGTTGAACCTTTCGCAATTTTGTAGAGTAGATCTGAGTTGTACTCTGTACCATATGCAGTATCGTCACCTGTTACTTCTGTAACATCAGTATCAGATTCTGTCATAGTAGCACTTACAGAACCAAGAGCTGTACCAGTGTTATCTACACCATATAGTACGTTTACTTCTGTAGCAGAGTTTGCAGTTAGGATTTGCGCAACATCACGGTTGATGTATACAGCATTATCTCCAAATGCAGTGATGTCTAGTGTCCATGAGAACTGAACGATATCGTTATCAGCTAGATCTACTGAAGTAACATCAGTAGTAGCTGATTTAACATCTACCATAATTCCTTCAGTTCGTAGTTCATGAGCGTCTCCTAGGAATGATCCAGTTTCTGTGAAGTCACCGTCATCATTTCCATTAGCATCTGTATATTCTGTTAGGTTTATAGCAGTTACTTGAAGAGTATCACCTTCAGCGTATCGAGCACCATCATTTGTATCATCAAGATCAACAATAACATATACTGTTACTATTTCATCTCCTGAGATATCAAAATCAATGTTGTCGAATGTTACTGTAGTACCTGTAACAGATTCTTCTGCAAACTTATTATCTACATCTTCTGATGTAGATAGGTATGCTTTTTTAACAATGTTTGCAACTGTACCTGTACCTGTAGTAGCTAGAGTAGCTACCATCTCAGAGATGTTAACGTTTACGTCATCACCTTCTTCGATTTCAAATACTCCGATAACAACACCATTTGTAGCTGTTGAGTCATCTACTTCTATTACCACAGCTTCAGGATCTTCTGATGCAGCAGCAATGTCTAGAGAAGCTGTTTCTTCTGTATCAAAAGAAAATTCATCGTCTAGATCAAAACCATCTGTAAATGTGAATCCTGTTCCATCAACAAATCGAAATGATGAAGATGTAGTACCTATTTCCCAGTCAGCACTTTCGTCATCTGAATCAATGTTGTTAAGTGTAGTGAATAGGAATCCTACTTCTGTAGTCTCATCAGATGCAAGAGCTGCATCTATTCCTGAGAAACGTAGTCGGTATTCTTGGTTTGTAGTTGTAAGAGTTCCTGTGTCATATTCTGACCAGTCAGATGAAGAGTCAGTATTCTCACGAGCTACTTCTTCTCCATCAACAGTAACTGCGATTTCTGAGAAATAGTCCCAAGGTTTTGATGATTCAGAACCTGCAAGATCTTCTCCCATGTATAGATCAAGTCGATTTAGCATAAGATCACCGTCGTCAGAAAGTTCAATATCAAGAACAAATAGTTCAACATTTTCTTGATCTTCGCTTACGTCAGTTTCTTTTGCAGATCCAACTGTGAATGAATCAACTGAACCTTCTGTTCCTTCAAAGTCTGAAGGAGTAGTAGATTCTCCAGGAGCGTCTGTACAGTTTGAAGCTAGAGTCATGCCGTTAGGACATAGATCTTCTGCAGGAGTATTTCCTGCTGGAGCTTCTGTACAGTTTGATGCTAGAGTCATGCCGTTTGGACATAGATCTCCTGCAACAACTACTGTTGCTGATCCTGCTAGTACTGCACCAGTGTTTGGTCCAGCAATACCATCAGCCTCTAGGCCGTTAGCAGTTTGGAAAGCTTTAAGACCAGCAATTGTGTTTGGTCCGAAGTTTCCGTCAACGTCTAGTACTGGGTTTGCACCAGCCATGTTTAGAGCAGATTGTAGCTCTATTACTTGTGATCCGTTTGAACCAGCACTAAGTGTAGACGTATATGTGTACGCTTGTGCTGACATAGTGAATCCAAGCATCATTACTGCTGCAAATGCAAGAGTAAGGATTGTATTCATAACTTTAGTCATAAAATTTAATTTACTAATAATTAATAATGTACGTATATGAAGCGTTCCCTCTGTCGATACCTTTATCGTATCTTCGTTGCGAAAACTTCCGTACTATATATATGTACGTTTGCGTCGACTAACGAAAACGAGATATATATGATTTTTGAGATGTTCGATAGTTCTTTACGCTATCACAGAGTCTCACTCTGTTGACAATAAAGACATACGTCTCGATTGCCCTGTCGACAAGACAATGCCTGTCGCAGTATCCTAAATCGAAGAGTGAAAAAGCTTTTAGGCTTTTTCTCTCAACTTGTTTTAAGTTTACAACGATCAGGCTATTCTTTTAGCGCATGGACGTCACTTGTATAAAAACAAATAACGCACAATGCGCATAGAAATAGTGTACCCCTCTTTGCACGAAAATGCAAACAGAAACACTTCTCTATGTGGATATCTCAAAGAGAATCCACCAGCCAGCTCAGCCTCTTGTAGATAGTACTGTCAGTTGAAATAACAACTGACAATACTTCTACGAAAAGGCGAAAGTTCGCCTAGTATACTAGACGAGCTCTTACATGTTTTCTTACAGCGGAAAATATTATGATGTTTTTCTATCTTCTGTCAAATATAGGTTTTCTATGTCTTGTGCAGGTCGGATCTACATAAGAGAACCTTAATAAGAGAGCTATTTATCTGAGAGTGAATACGTACTCCATCTCTTGTCCCCTTCTTTTGCAACGAGTCCTTTATCAATGAGTTCATTGAGAGTTCTTTGGATAGTTTTCTCTGAGCAATCGAGAATGATTTCGGAAATGTCTTTTATGGAAACTTTTTTCTTGTCCTTTACTACTTGTAGTATTGCCCTTGTTCTCTCTGCTCGTATACTCTTTTTCATAACCCTGTTAAAGACATCTGTCTTATTGTTTTTTCTTTTAGCGAGCTGTCCTTTAATGGTGTCTTTTATGTTTTCTTGTCTTTTAGTTTTGTCTTTTATTATATCTTTTAAGGACTGTGTGTCCTTGATACTTTTTTTCGATGATGAAGACTCTGGAGGATTGTCTCTCTGAGATTTTTCTAATGGTTTATCTGAAAGAGTATTGTCTGATGAAGAAGTGCTATCAGTAGAAGAATCTTTTGTTTTCCCCTCTTCATCGAAGATACGAGAAAGAGATACTCCAGCATCTGGACTCGAAGTAGTTCCTGGAAAGAACATGTCTATGTTTTCTTTTTGGCGAGATTGAATGCTACTGAAAAGAGAGAGGCATTCCTTTTCTATAATCTGATAGTTCATGTCTGAGATAAGTCCTCCCATGCGAGCTACAGAAAGAAAAGAAAGCATAGAACGAACCTCTTCTGTAGCCTCAGTAAGAACATAGTATGAATCTCGTCCTCGCACTGACAAAAGAGAATGCATATCGGACAAGAGTTCGAGAGAGATGAGTCGTAGCTTTTCTCGAAGTGGCTCTTTTTCGCTCATGCAACCTGTGACCATATAGAGAGCTGTGACTATTTTTTCTGTCCGTGACGTTTCGTCCTTTATAAAGACGGAGAGGCTTTTCGCCTTGTTTTCAAACGTTGTAATAAAGGACATATCATTTTGTCCTTGAGAATTGTTCTGAGGAATGTTTGAATCGTTGTTCATATATGTCTTTTATGTTTGTCTTTTAAAACAGTTTTTGTCCCTTATGTATTTTCTTCTAACGGACAACTTTTAACTGAAAGACAGTATACATTTTTCAAAAAGAATTTCAACTTTACAATATGTATTTTTCTGATTTTGTGCGTTATAGGTAAGAGAGAGATGGATGGCCTTGTGCGGAGCACAAGGCCATCCATCTCATTTTAAAAAACCACTTGGAAATGTTATACTGACAGTATTATGACAGCAAGAAAAATACAGAAAACCAAAGGGAGAAAGCCTTCAAGAAATACGACAAAAGAAACTTCAAAAAAGAAAACTATACCAAGGAAAAAATCACAAGAAACAACAACACCACGAGAACCTCTACTGAAAAAAGAGACACGCTACAGTATCTTTGCTATCGGCTTTATCATTATAGGTGTCTTCTTTATCTTTGCTGGATTTAGCGGAGGTGGCGTGGCTGGAGACTTTTTCTTCACTCAGTTCAAGGCACTTCTAGGAGCTGGATATGTTCTCCTTCCCGTTTCTCTTTTTCTTCTTGCTGGGTCATATTTCAAAGCACATCACCCTCGCTTTGCCCTCCCTCATGCTATTGCGGCACTCATCTTTCTTCTCTCAAGTCTAGGAATACTTTCTCTGGTAAATGAAACGGGTGGATCACTCGGACATATTGTCGCAATGCCTTTTGTGGCACTTTTCGATGTTCTCTTTTCGAGTCTCATTCTCTTTGGACTTCTCGTCACTTCTCTTCTCATTATGTTTGACACTCAGCTCAAACTCACACCTTTTATCACTCTCTGGGACCGACTCTTTAAAAAGAAAGAGAGAGAAGAAAGCGTACTTTCTGAAGATGAGGAAGATCTCATAAACAATAGACAAGAGTCTCTCGAAGAAGAGAAACCTGCAGAAAAAGAAACACCTAACAAAGAAATGAAGGAAGACATTCAGGAAGAGCCAAAAGAGGAATCTCTCCTCGATAGCTTCTTGGGAGCACCAAAGAAAAAGAGCTCTTATACTCCTCCCCCTCTCTCTCTTCTTACTCAGAAAAACACAAAGCCAAATACAGGAGATGTAAAAGCAAATGCAAACATCATAAAGAGAACATTCCTCAACTTTGGAATAGAAGTAGAGATGGATGAAATCACTATCGGTCCGACAGTGACGCGATATTCCCTCAAGCCAGCACAAGGTGTCAAACTCTCTCGCATACTCAGCCTACAGGACGACCTTGCTCTTTCTCTCGCAGCTCACCCTATCCGTATCCAAGCCCCTATTCCTGGAAAATCTCTTGTAGGTATCGAAGTACCAAACAGAGTAAAAGCAACAGTATCTATATCGAGTCTCTTTACAGATAAGGCATACAAGGAAACAAACCTCACTCTCCCTCTTGCTATTGGACGAGGTATCACAGGACAAGGAATGTACGCTGACCTCGCTCGTCTCCCCCATCTTCTTATTGCAGGTGCAACAGGATCTGGTAAATCTGTAACAGCTCACGCTCTTATCAACTCTCTTATCTTTAGTAATGGTCCTGAAGAGCTTCGCTTTATCATGGTAGACCCGAAGCGAGTGGAACTCACTCTCTATAACGGAATACCTCATCTTCTCACACCTGTGATCACAGAAGCAAAGAAAGCTATCCTCGCTCTCAAATGGGCAGTAAATGAAATGGAACGGCGATATGAAGTCCTTCAAGAGTTGCGCGTACGTGACATAGGCTCATATCACGAAACCATAGCAAAAGTAAAAGGTATCAAAAAAGACGGTACTGAACATGAAAAAATGCCATATATCGTTATCATTATCGATGAGCTTGCTGATATCATGACTACGTACCCTCGTGAGCTCGAGAGCGGTATTGTACGGCTTGCACAGATGTCACGTGCTGTTGGAATGCATCTCATACTCTCTACTCAAAGACCGAGTGTCAACGTCATCACAGGACTCATCAAGGCCAACATACCAGCACGTATTGCTCTTCAAGTATCCTCACAAATAGACTCACGAACCATACTCGATGAAGGTGGTGCTGAGAAACTCCTCGGACAAGGAGACCTTCTCTTCAACTCAGGAAAAATGTCTGCACCAGAGCGACTTCAAAGTGCATACATATCAGAAGATGAGATAAAAGACATCGTGGCTTTCCTCAAGAAACAATACGAGGACGAAGTACCAGATACTCTCACTCTCTCTTCTGGAGTAGACGATGAGAGCAACAATACTTCTATCTTTGACCATGTTACTCTCGATGAAGACAAAGAGTCTCAAGACGATAGATATGACGAAGCAAAAGATATAGTCCTCCGAGAAAAGAGAGCAAGTACTTCATATCTGCAACGTCGCATGGGTATAGGATATACACGTGCTGCACGAATGATAGACATCCTCGAAGAAAACAATATCATCGGACCACAAGATGGATCTAAACCTCGCGAGATATTTGAGACTCGTGATACCTCACAAGTCCCTGATGTAACTGAAGATGACACTCTTCTCGGAGCTCATTTGATGGAAGAATAATATGACACTTCCTCATACAAAAAAATATTTTATGAGGGCGAGTATTACCTTAGGAATATTGCTCCTCGTAGGATATGGAATCTTTTCAGGTAGAAAGATAATCCTCGGACCCTCTCTCGATGTGACTATTACAGAGTATGATTCGTACATACTCTTTGAAGGAAATTCCCACTCGGCACAAACAGTCTCTATCAACGACAGGTCTATCCCTATCTCTCTTGAAGGAGACTTCTCTGAGTCATTGCTGAAAGTCCCTGGATATTCTATAATTACCCTAGAGGCGATAGACCGCTTTGGAAAAGTAAGACATCGCACCTATCATTTTTATTCACCCTTAGAAAGAGAAACACTCTCATACATACAATATGACAACAAAGAAAACACAACCGAAAGCGAAAGCTCCCTCTAAAAAAGACACAACAAAAACAAAAGAAAGTAATCTCATAGATGACTTGCGAGATACTATCGATTCTATTCAAACAAAGTTTGGAGAAGATGCCATTATGCGTCTTGGAGATAAACCAAAAGTAGATATCGATGCTATATCAACTGGATCACTTGGTCTGGATAATGCTCTCGGTATCAACGGTGTTCCTCGTGGACGCGTTATAGAAATATATGGACCAGAAAGTTCTGGTAAGACCACCCTCTCACTACATATCATTGCTGAAGCTCAAAAAGCTGGAGGTATATGTGCTTTTGTAGATGCAGAGCATGCCATGGACCCTGTCTATGCAAAGATTCTTGGCGTAAAAACAGAAGACCTCCTCATCTCTCAACCAGATACAGGAGAGCAGTCTCTCGAGATCACAGAATCTCTCGTACGTAGCGGAAAAGTAGCTGTAGTCGTCATAGACTCTGTTGCTGCACTTACTCCAAAAGATGAAATCGAAGGAGACATGGGAGCTCATCATGTAGGAAAGCAAGCGCGACTCATGAGCCAGGCTCTTCGAAAACTCACAGGTATAGTAGCAAAGAGCAACACTACAGTAATCTTTATCAACCAGATTCGTATGAAGATAGGTGTGATGTTTGGTTCACCAGAAACTACTTCCGGTGGTAAGGCTCTCAAGTTTTATGCATCTGTGCGTCTTGATATTCGTCGTATTGCTCAGATAAAGAAGGGAGATGATGTAGTAGGAGCGCGAACGCGTGTGAAAGTAGTAAAGAACAAAGTAGCCTCCCCTTTCAAGCAGACAGAGTTCGACATCCTCTACGGAGAAGGAATATCTCGAACAGGAGAATTGCTTGCTCTAGGAGAAAAGTTCAAGCTCGTGAGTAAGGCAGGTGCATCATATAGCTATCACCCTGAAGAAGGTGAGAAAATAGCTCTCGGCCGTGGATATGACGCAGCGCGAAAAAAGCTCGCAGTAGAAAAGAAAATACAAGCTGAACTAAAAAAACGCATACTAAGTGCAATGAAAGAAGAGAAATAATATGATATCGTATAGTGAAATAAAAGAGAGGAAATATATTATTTATGAGAATGAACCTTATGAGGTTCTCTCATCGCATATTTTTCGGAAACAACAAAGAAAGCCCGTCAATCAGACAAAGTTGCGTAATGTTCGCACAGGTAAAGTTACTGAACAGACTTTTCATCAAGCAGATAAAGTAGAGGAAGCGGACCTTTCTCGGAAAGAAGTCATATATCTTTATACAAATGCTAAAAGTGGAGAGATATTCTTTTGTGATGTAGAAAACAGAGGAAACAGGTTTGCTGTGGATAGCTCTCTTGCTGGTGGTGTACAGGACTATACAGAAGAAAATGGCACAGTAGATGCTCTTGTTTTCGAAGAAGAAATAATAGGTATTAAACTCCCTCTCACTATAGACCTCCCTGTAGCTGAGGCTCCACCTAATGTAAAAGGTAACTCTGCATCAGGTACAACCAAGCCTGTCACCATGACGACAGGACTCATGGTAAATGCTCCCCTCTTTATAGAAGTTGGAGATGTATTGCGCGTGCATACTGATGATGCAAGATACATGGAAAGAGTAAGTAAGGCATAAACAACCAATAAAGATAAGAGATCAGACCTCTCTTCTTTATATACTTAGATAATTAAAAAGAACGCAAAGCCGAAGGCTTTGCGTTCTTTTTAATGTTGTAACTAATATGCAATGTATGGAAGAAGTCCCATGAACCGAGCACGCTTTATTTCTCGTGAAAGAAGGCGTTGGTTTTTTGCAGAAAGATTTGTTTTCTTGCGGTTCATAATACGTCCATTTGGGTTTATGAAGTGTGCAAGAGTTTTTATATCTTTATAGTCAAGGATAATTGTGTTTACGTCTATCATGTTTATATTTACTTAATTATTTTAAAATTAGAAAGGAATGTCATCAGGGTTTATATCACCTTCTGGATATTCAATCTTTTCAGAAGAAGGAGCTGAGGCTGGCGCTTGAGCTGGAGCTGGAGCAGAAGCTGGAGCTGAATCTGAAGCAGTAGAATCTGATTGTCCTGATCCTTTCGGGCCAAACTGGACTTTTTCTGCAACTATTTCAGTTTTGTACATTTTCTTTTGTGTCTCAGAATCATCCCAAGAACGAGTCTGTAGGCGTCCCTCTATCATGAGAGAACTTCCTTTTTTCATATATTGAGAAGTGCTGTCAGCTTGTGCACCAAACACTACTATATTGTGAAATTCTACTTGTTCTTGTTTTTGACCAGATTGATCTTTCCATACACGATTAGTTGCAATACCGAGATTACATACTGATATTCCTGATGGAAGAGATTTGAGCTCTGGATCACGAGTAAGGTTTCCTATGATGATTACTTTATTGAGATACATATTTAGAAATTGCTAGCTAATATAGTTTTAGTCTACTACTCCTCAGATTTATCTGCAACCATAGTGTCGATACCTTTATCAACAGCATCTGCATCAAGATCTACTTTTTCTTCTTCTTTCTTAGTATATGTTGCATCAAGAACTTCTACTACAGGTGTTGCAGATTCCGCAACAACTTCTTTCTTGTCAGCATACTCATCTTCTTCTATATCTTCTGGAATATACTCTACAACATTTGCAGAAGCTTTTACCATAAGAATACGAAGTGCTTCTGGAAGCTTTTCTGCTTTGTCGTGAATTTCGTCTGCAACAGATGAATCTGCCTCAAATCGAATCCAGCCGAAATATGCTTCGTCAAAATACTTATACTCGTTATTAATGTTTTTTCGCATACTATATGCGAGAGAAATCGTTGAAGACTCTCCTTCTACTGTGAAACTTCCCTTTTCGTCGATAAGAGCTCGCAATGCAGCATGTGCCGCAGAAGCTTTAGCCTCATCGATAGTCGGAATGAAAAGATATGAAAGTTCGTAGCAGGTTGCTTTTTTTTGTTCTGTCATACAAACAAGATACTAACAGAACAGAGTAGTGTTGTAAAGATAAAAAAAGAAAATAAATTCAAAAGAGAAGTCTACTCAACTTTTCCAAGACAAAAAAGGTTCATGGACTGCCCCTGATAATATCAAAGCTTTGAATGCATCATATATTTAAATTTCAACATATAAAAATACACTACTTTCTATGCGTTCTGTAATATCTTCCTTCATATATTATTTTTTCTTTTTCTTTTTCTTTTTTTCTGTTTTTTAAATTTTCCAGACTCGATGTACATTGTCCGCAATAGTCGAGGCACATTCTTCAAGTGAAATACCTTTTATATCAGCTATCGTTTTGTACACTTCTATGACATGCACTGGCTCATTCCTCTCTCCCCTGTGCGGTATTGGTGAGACAAAAGGAGCGTCAGTTTCGGCAAATATCATATCCATCGGAGTATATGATATGACTTCTTCGTAGTGTTTACGCGCAAAGGTAATCACTCCTGTATATGAAAGAGTAAATCCTCGAGAAAGAAACTCTTCTGCAATAGAGATATCACCTGCAAAGAAATGAACATCTCCACGTAGTTTTTCTCCATATGAGCTATATTCATCGAGAATAGACAAACAGTCTCTGTAGGCATCGAGAGAGTCTTGTGTCGGCCTTATGTGGAGCATGAGGGGCAGATCATTTTTCAGAGCAAACTGTATCTGTGAGTGAAATGCGATTCGCTGTTTTTCAAGAGAACTCTTCTCTGTGCGATAATAATCAAGACCACATTCTCCTACTCCTACTATCTTTTTATTAGTATTAAAAATTTCTTGATATTTTTCACTATCAAATATCTCACCGCGAGAAGTAAACTCATCTCCACCTTCTCCTATTTCTTCTTCGTCATGATAGCTCTTGTCTGTGTGTACAGGATGAAGACCTATTATCGAGTAGCAACTCTCATGGGTGTTTGATATTTCAACAGCCTTGAGAGAGGTTTGGTACTGTGTTCCAATATTTATAAGAGATACTCCCCCTTTGAGAGCTCTCTCAATCACATCCTCTCTATCATTTTCATATGTCACAAAATTCAGATGAGTATGTATATCAAAATACTTCATATATTATTTTTGGATAAAGTCGTCGACTATCTTTTCGAACATGGCATATATTCTATCTTCAGCTTCTTTACCGAGAGTGACATAGTGATTGAAACCAAGAGAGCCGTTGAGTTCTATGATGGATTCTTTCGAATCATCTTTTGAAACATCTCCATCTATAATCATATCAACCCCACACAAAGGAAGATTAAGTGCTTTTGATGACTGTATTGCAAGCTCTCTAAAGCGAGGAGCAAGAATATCTGATATATCTTCAAGATCACCTCCTGTTTTTGCATTTGCGCTATCAAGAAGAGTCAGAGTAGTACCTTCTTCTAAAACAGATTCCGGTGTGTATCCTTCTCTCTCTAAGGTAAATACAATGCGATTATATTGACTATCTATATCAATATCTCTATGAGAAAGAGCTTCTTTTTTCTTTTCAATAAGTTCTGTCACAGTAGATACACCATCTCCTTTAAGAGAAAGAGGTGTTCTAATATATGCTGCAAAATACTCTCCATTATAAATAACCACTCTCACGTCAAAACCAGATACACACTCTTCTACAAGACATTCATGCCCTTCGTTATGAAGAGAAATGAGGTGTTTTTCTACATCAGCTTTTGTTTGACATTTATATACGCCTCGTCCCCACGAGCTTGCGTTTGGTTTTACAATCACTGGAAATCCTATTTTTTCTGCGTACTCTGCACCCCAGCGAGCATCTCTCACTGTACCATCAGCCTCTGTCCACGCAGTACTACACGTCGCACCTTTTGGAATAGAATATCCTTCTTGTTCGAGAAAAAACCGTGTGTATGATTTGTTTTTTGCAATAGTCGCTGCACCAAAAGGATTCACATCAAGAGTAGTACGAGCAAAGTACATACGTTTATCCCCCGGAAGCACTATATATCCCATCATTTTATTTGAAGGATGAGTAACTGCTGTAATATTTCTTTTCTCTGCAATATCAAGAATTGCATTTGGTACAAAACTAGGTGTAGGGTATTTCATAATTGTTATTTATTTCTTACGATTAAAAAGAGGATCTGATAGTGGTGTTATGGTACATGATACTGGAACACCTTTTTCATTACGATTTATTCCGCAATGTTTTTTTATTGCCTCTGCTGTTTCTGGCATAAAAGGAATAAGTAGATTTGATACATGATCAAGTCCAATTGCAACATTCCACAATACTGCTTTGGTCTTTGTTTCGTCTTCTTTAATAAGTTTATAAGGTTCATACTCTGAAATGTATTTATCAAGCAAGGTAATCAGAGACCATAGAGTACTACTAGCATGATGAATTTCAAAATTATCCATATATTTTTTATATTGAGGGATGATAGTATGAGTAACAATACCATCGATACTATCAATTTCTATCATCTGATCTTCTGCAAACATTTCTACTTGATGTCTCACGGGGGCTAGGGATGCATCAGCATCTTCGAGCATTCCTCCAAAATATAATGAAATCATTTTTAATGTTCGAGAGACGAGATTACCTATACCATTTGCAAGATGTGCATTATATTTTTCAATAATATCACTATGAGAAAAGTCGACATCTTCAAACGGTGTCCACTGATGAGCCATATAGAAACGAAGTGCCTCTGTGCCATATGTTTCTATGACTTCAAAAGGATCGATGACATTTCCTAAGCTCTTACTCATCTTCTGCCCTTCTACGTTTATAAAACCATGTGAAAGTATTTTTTTGGGAAGTGGCAAACCTGCTGACATGAGCATTGCTGGCCAAAAAAGAACATGAAATCGTACAATATCTTTTCCTATCACATGAATATCTGCTGGCCACAACTCTTCGAAGGATTCCTTATCTCTTCCATAACCTATGGCTGAAATATAGTTTGAAAGAGCATCACACCAAACATACATAAGCTGATCAGGGTCCGATGGAACAGGTATGCCCCACAATACTGCTTCGCTCTTTCGAGAGAAAGAAATATCTCTCAACCCCTCGTCTATCATTGCAAGCATTTCATTTTTTGCACGCTCTGGAACAATCTCTATTTCGTTACTTTCTATTTTCTTTTTCAGTTTACCTGCATATGAAGAAAGTTTAAAAAAGTGATTTTCTTCGGAAACCATCTCAGGCTTTTTATGGTGAATAGTACACGCACCTTCACTGTCGAGCTCTTTCTCTGTAATGAATGCTTCACAACCAACACAATACAGACCTTCATAGCTATCTTTATAGATATCACCCTTCTCTTCCATTTTCTTCCACAAGGCTATTGCTCCTGGCCAATGAATCTCTTTGTCTGATGTTCGAATAAACTGGTCATGGGAAATATTAAAACTGTCACATAGCTTCAGATACATTTCTGCTTTTTTATCAACAAAATGCTGAGGAGATATACCTGCTGCATCAGCACTACGTGCTACTTTCATTCCATGCTCATCCATTCCGGTAAGAAAATGCACCTTATAACCCTCCTGTCTTTTGTACCTTGCAATTACATCAGCAAGAAAAAGCTCATAAGCGAAACCAATATGAGGGTCACCGTTTGGATAAACGATAGCTGTCGTAATATAAAATGAAGGTTGTAGATCTTTTTTTGCGTTCATGAAGAGAACTATGTCTTATTTTTCAGTTTTTTGCAATGGTGATTGAAGGGAATCTTCATAAACGAGAGATTTTGCTCGCGGTGAATTTGGAGAAGTATCTTCTGACATACTTTTTCTTTCCACATCACTTACAAACTCTAGAAGAAGAACTGCGACAGGTATAGCTAGTATAAGCCCCCAGAAGCCAGCTAGCTTTGCACCAACAAGAACAGAAAGTATAACCACAAGAGGAGAAATACCTACCACGCGATTTACAATAAGAGGAGAAATAATATAGTTTTCAAGTTGTTGAATAAGTATATATAAACCACCCACCATGACAGCAAGTTGGAGGCCACCCTCTACAAATCCAAAAGAAATTGCAGGAATGATAGCGAGAATAATACCGAAAGGAATAAGTTCAAAAATGGCAGTTATGAGTGCTAAGAAAAAAGCATATTCAACACCCAACAAACTAAGTCCGACGAAAGTAAGCACTCCTATAATTACTGCTAGAAGAAGTTGTCCCTGAACCCAAAGAGATATTTTCTTTCTTACTCTTTCCCATAGACCCACGACATAGCCTTCGTGTTTAAGAGGAGTTACAATACGAAGAAAGTGTTCTATCCCCTTTTCTTGCATAGACAAGTAGAAAGAAATTATAATAATTAAAATAAAGTTTACAACCCCACCGAACAAAACAGAGAATGTTTGGAAAAATCCACTCGATATACGAGAGAAAAAAGAACCAATACTTGAAAATGCACTTATATCGAGAGAGAAAGTTGTGATAATCTCAGCAATACTATTGAGAGTAGGACTATCTGCTTGAGAAAGGAAATTATCCTCTGGTAGATAGCCAGAAATCAAGGAAATGAGGTTGGTGGTTTCTCTGAAGAAAGTAGGTGCGAGTAGGTAAAAGAGCACTGCAAGCATTAAAAACGTAATAATATAAATACACACTACAGCAAAAGTACGCCCTATTTTAATTTTACGAAATTGAGTAATACCTGTTTCTACAAAAGAAGCAATGACAATAGAAGTAAGCACTACAAGAAGGAGGTCCTTGAGCTTAAAAAGAGCAAGCAAAAGAACACCAAACAAAGCAATACGAACGAGCGTTCCTGTTGATATATCAATTTGTAATTTTTCTTTTATCATTTTCATAGACACATTGTATCACAATAAAAAAAGAGAGGGAGCATTCCATCACATTTTAATGTAAGTTTTTATGAAAGATATTCTGTGAGTTTTGAAATATCCATGCGCTCTTGCTCTCCCGTATCTCTGTCACGTACAGTCACTGTATTGTCCTCAAGAGTATCAAAATCTATCGTGACACAGTAAGGAGTACCTATTTCATCTTGCCTGCGATAACGTTTTCCTATGTTTCCATTGTCGTCGTACATGACATGAAGAAATTCTCCTTTAATAGAAGAGAAAACTTCTTCTGCTTTTGCCTTGAGTTCTTCTTTATTTCGAAGCAGTGGAGATATGGACGCTTTTATAGGGGCCAGTATTCTCGGAAGAGCAAGATACACTCTCTGTCCTTCTCCAAGAGTATCTTCTCTGTAATATTCACAAAGTATTGCAAGTATCATTCTATCAAGACCTACCGATGATTCGAGGACATATGGAATATATTTTTCATTTGTCAGAGGATCAGTGTATGTCAGTTTTTGTCCTGAAAACTCTTGGTGTTGAGAGAGATCATAATCACTGCGGTGATGAACACCTTCAAGCTCTGCCCATCCGAAAGGATATTTGTACTCTATATCCCATGCGTCTTTTGCATAGAATACGAGATTGTCATGCTGCTTGAAACGAAGATGTTCTGGATCAAACCCTAATACATCTACATAGAAAGACATTCTTTCAATTTTTAATTTTTCATATTCCTCAGCTGCATGTTCTGGTGATACGAAATATTGAAATTCCATTTGCTCAAATTCTCTTTTGCGAAAGATAAACTGACGTGGAGCTATTTCGTTTCGAAATGCTTTACCTATCTGTCCTATACCAAAAGGTATTTTATAGAAACCTGTATCAAGAACATTTTTGTAATTTATATATATTCCTTGTGCTGTTTCCCCTCTCAAATATGAAGGATTATCACCTGTTCCTGTAAAATCACCTAGATTTGTCTTAGTAAGTAAATTAAAATTACGCACAGGAGAAAAATCGTTTGATTTACATGATGGACATTTGAGATCTGAGATGTTTTCATCTACGAGCTTTTGTATATCACTTTCTGACATTTTTTCATCTGCAACAACATCTAAGGCTTCGAGCATATGGTCCACTCGACTTCGTGCATTGCATTTTTTGCATTCTATAAGAGGGTCAGAAAATCCACCCACATGCCCTGATGCTTCCCATACTTTTGGATGAGTTACTATCGATGAGTCTATCTCGGCACAGTTTGTTTTTTTATAGATAATATTATTTCTCCATATATTTTCAATATTTTTTTTGAGAAGAATTCCAAGAGGTCCAAAATCATATGTACCTGCAAAACCACCATATATTTCAGATCCAGGGAAGATAAAACCTCTGCGCTTTGAAAGAGAAACAATATCTTCTAATAATTTTTCATTATCTGTATTTTTCATATCAGTACTATATCATACCTCTTCTATAAATAACTACTGGGATTCCTGCACCTCTCCTCCTGGATAACCTGGATCATTGCGCAGATCAGTAGTGATTTCATCTTTTGTAATTGTTATTTTTTCTTCTGTTTTTGTATCTATAAATGTCATTATTATTTCTCTCGTAAGAGGAATAGTAATACCAACATCATTAATAGATGGAGTGACCTCTACTTGAAAAGCAACACTGTAAGGATCCTGCCCTGAACCAACACCTGCCTTTATACCATCTATAAACCACATCACTTCACGAGAAGATTCATTGTATGTTACTGACTCATATGAGGGCACTGTAGCACCCTTAAAGACAACATTGGTAGGTAAAATAGTTTTTATAGCAACCTCAGATATAGGGTTTGAGGAGTTAGCTATATCATAGGCTATCGTATATGTTGTTGGTTCTCCTGGTTCAGGAGGAACAGGACCTGAATTTTCTATTGGACCACCAAAATATTGACCCTTAGCAAGAAGCCTAGTGTCAGTATTAAAGAGTATTACTGTTTGCTTAAAATTCTTTATTTCTTCTATTTCTGTTTCTCCCGACAGTCGCCCTCTCATTGATAGCTCTATGAGAATCTCCGGAGAAATAATAGAAGAATTACTATTAGAAAAGATAAGAGGAGTAAATTCAAAATCCACAGAACCTATCCCTTTTGGCTTAATAGAAATAAATTGATTAACAGAACTTCTATCCCACACAATACGCTGCTCTGTATTACTATAAAAACCTTGCCGTGGCTGTATATCTTTATTATTAAAAGCATTTCCAGAGAAGCGAATAGAGAGTTCAATATCTTCCAAGGAAACATCAAGATTATTTATCCAGTTTATTGTTCCAATCAACGGTCGCCCTCCATTTGCAATAATCTCTTTTCCTCTTTGACCATTAACCATAAAATCAACTTCAAGAAATGGACGAAGTATTGAAATCTCATGAACAATAGTATTGTAAGCAACTGACACTATTCCTTGTGCTCGAGATTGAGACTCACCTACCTTAACTTTTATAAAGCGACTCTCTCCCTCTTGTCCACCTACCGTACCCTCTATAGTA
The DNA here is from genome assembly GCA_047614005.1 of Flavobacteriaceae bacterium. Taxonomy (GTDB): domain Bacteria; phylum Patescibacteriota; class Minisyncoccia; order Phycocordibacterales; family UBA1006; genus JBLHIK01. Next base: position 56,873 of record JBLHIK010000001.1, read on the forward strand.
ATAACTTTTTTCTCAAAAGGTTTCAGAGAAGATAACTCCCAAAAATTGTTTTCGGTTCGAGGCAACGGAGAAGCTGTAATAAACTGAAAACCAGGTGGGTATATTGCCTGTACTCCAACATTCCTAAGGACCCCCTCGCTCGCAGATGTTATTTCTATATCAAAAGATATTTGTTGATTAGGGCCAATACTTTCTGTTCCTACAATAGCAAGGTCAATAGGTGCACTTTTTATACGGACAGGATATGTAGTTTCTTTCACAAAAATAGCATTTGATCCTTTGATTCTAAATTCAAGCTCGACAGTAATGTCTTTGTCACTTTCTCTTTCCCCAAACAGTACAATACGAATCTCTTCTGAAAGTGATTGACCTGCAGGTACTTCTCCGAGAGAAATACGTTGTGTTACTTTGTCATCATCGCTCTCGCCACCTCCTTTGTGATAAAAAACGATCAAGTCTGCGAGCTCTAAATCAATAGTATTTTTATTGGAAACCTCAATATCAAGAATAAGCTCCTCTCCTCCTTCTACAAAATTATTTCCCTTAATAGAGATATCTACGTTTTCAGTAGAGATATTATTATCACCAAAAAAAGATGTTATGAGAACAACAATAACTGCTATTGAAAAAAAAGAAATTGCAAAGATAAAAAATTTCTTAAAAATTGAACTTTTCTTTTTGTAATCCTCAACAGAAGGCTGACTCTGATCTACTTCTTGATATTCTTTCTTACGCAAAGTACTCCAATCTTTTTCAACAGAAAAGGTATTCTTCTTTAAGTGACCTTCATCGTGTTCCTCATCTTCTGTGAGAGGTTTCTTTCGATGAATAAAATGTTCCAACGCATCAACATGGTCGGTATTTTCTATTTCTTTCTTTTTTCGAGATAATTCATCAGACATACTTCTATAATATCATAAAAATAATTTTACAGATGTGTTTCCCGGAGAGAGGTGTTGATTGCCTCGATACAGTCTGCCTGAAAAGCTCGTGATACTTTCATTGATTCATAAAAAGGAGAATCTATCAAACCCTCGAGATTATCTTTTGGATTCATATACCCCAAGTGATATAGCATCCTGAAGACTGCAACGCACTCTAGATCAGCTATTTCACTATTTGAAATTTCTTTCAGTAATGAGAAATACTCCACAAGAGTTACAAATAACATTTCATTTTTCTCTTCTCCTGAGCATAGGCGAGTGACAAGTTGCGCGATACGCGAAAAATCATTAAAGCGAGATACTGGTATATATTGACATGTGTGTGCATGAATAAATCTCCATCCACTCAATCCATAGATACATTCCACATGAATGTATGAAAAGAGCTGGAAGCGATTACGCAACTTCCCTTCAATCTTACGAACACTATAAAGAAGGCCTTTTATTAGACCAAACTCTTTCGTATAGACAGAAATATACTGATTTGATTCTCCTGTATTTTTTATAGAGACAACAAATCCCTCTGTTTGATAAACAGGATACATACTACAATATTTATGTATTAATTTTTATGATAGATAACTCCGTACCAAATAAAATATCTTGTGTCTGAGTGATTGCCTTAATCTCATTTTCAAATTGAGAAATAGTATCTTTCATAGATGAAGGTATAGTGAGTTCAATGACATCGTCTGGAGTGAGTCCCTTTTCTTTACGTAGTGATTGAATAGTGCGAATAAGGTCTCTTACTTTCCCCTCTCTTTCAAGTTCTTCAGTAAGAGATGTATCGAGCAAAACAGAGAGTATTTCATCTTCAATACATTCTATCTTTTTCACATTTATCTCATCTGCAATAATCTCTTTTATTTCTTCTGAAAAGGAGATGCCTTTTATAGTAAGACATGCGAGAGGTTGCCTTACTTTTATTCCTGCTTTTTGGCGAGCCTCAAGAGCAAGTGTCACCACCTCTCGAACCTTTTCCATTTGAGTGATTGCCTCTTGCGAATATTCTTCTACCTCTTTCCATCCTTCTAGGTGAACTGACTCATATTTTGTCGGAGAGATTTTTTTCAGTTTTTGATATATATCTTCTGCTATAAAAGGTGCAAAAGGTGCGATAAGCTTGCTGAGTTCGAAGAGAATATAGTGTGTTGTGGCAAGAGCTTGTTTTGAATCATCACTATTTCCTTTTAATCTTTCTCGTGATCGTCTGATATACCATGTTGAAAAATCTTGAACAAAGTCACGATAAGCGCGCACAGCATCTATCATGTTATATGCTTCCATAGATTTAGTCATAACTGAAGTAAGCTCTTGTAGTCTTGCATGTATCCATACATCGAGAGCATGGGAGAAATCTGGAGATACCATCTGCGAAGTGGCATACGTCTCATAGAGAGAAAGGCAGTTTGCAAGAGGGTTGCAAATCTTGTTCTGCACATCACTCACAGTACGCTCATCAAAGTTTTTCATTTCACCTGGTTGATTCACGGAATACATCCACAGACGCAAAACGTCTGCACCATACTTGTTCATCATATCCCATGGAGATGTTGTATTTCCTTTACTTTTACTCATCTTTTTTCCTTCAGAGTCTAAGATAAGACCGAGACATAGGCAGTTTTTATAAGGAGCTTCTTTTCCGAGAAGTGTCGAAATAGCGAGAAGTGTATAGAACCAACCGCGCGTCTGGTCTATTCCCTCTGAAATATAATCAGCAGGGAAAAATTCCTCTTCTTTTGATTTTTCTGTGAAAGGATAATGTTCCTGAGCATACGGCATAGCACCAGAATCAAACCACACATCGAGCACTTCTTTTGTTCGAGTCAAAGAAGACCCATCAGTATCGACGAGCTGTATTTCATCTATGTAAGGCTTGTGAAGATCGAGTTCAAAATCAAGATTGTGAGGAAGTGGAGTAAATTCGAGCTCGTGTACTTGAGCATTTTTGAAATACGTAAAACCATTTTCAAACATGCCTTCAGTCTGCTTTGCATCGAGTCCATTTGATACGGCATGCAAGAGCCACAAAGGAGTACCATGACTTACGATAAGTATATTTTTTCCTACATACGTACATTCTAAGTCATAGAGAAAGTCCCCCATCCTTTTCTTTACATCACTTAAAGATTCTCCTTCCTCTGGAGCATTTGTAAATGATGTGTCTGTGTTACTGTCACGAAAATCTGTGTGCCATTTTTCTACTGATTGTCCTTCAAAAATACCAAAACCTACCTCTCCTATTCTGTCATCAAACAATATCTTCTCATCAGATACTCCGAGCTTTTCTTGCAAAAGAAGAGCCGTTTCTTTTGTGCGAACAAAAGGAGATGAGACTATGAGGTCTACGTTTAATTTTTCCAATTCAGATACAGTTTCTTGTATTTGTTCTTTTCCTTTTTCTGTAAGAGAGTGAGGATTGTTCTTCTCTCCACTCAAAAGACCCAAAACATTACTCTCTGCCTCTCCGTGTCTTATAGTAGTATATATATTACCTGATTTTTTTGCGTGGGATTTTATATCTTCAATAGACCCAAGAACTTTTGCAACGCCATTTTCATTTTCCCAAATAGGAAGAGGTGTCCCCCAATAACGCTCTCGCGAAATAGCCCAGTCCTTGATATCTCTGAGCCACTCACCGAAACGTCCGTCTTTTATATAGCTTGGTTCCCAGTTGATAGTTTCATTTCTTTTCAATAGCTCATCTTTGAGCTTACTCATCGCGATATACCACGAGTCTCTCGCATAGTAGATCATAGGAGTTTTACATCTCCAGCAGTGTGGATATGAGTGTTCGTATTTTTCTTTTGAGAAAAGAAGACCTCTGTGTGCCAAGTCTTTTATAACATCAATAGCAACCTGTTCATCTTTCACAAAACGCCCTGAGAGAAACTCCATACCATCTTCAAAATTTCCATATTCATTTACAAGGTGGTATTTAGGGAGACCTATCTTTGTACCGAGCTCAAAGTCATCCTGTCCATACATGATAGCAGTGTGCACTACACCTGTTCCGTCTTCTGTCGTTACAAAATCAGCTCCATATATTTTATATGCTTTTGAACTATCTATGTTTTCTTTTTCTAATTTCTCTTGAAGGTATGGATAAAGAGGTTCGTATGAAAGACCTATGAGATCTTTTCCTTTTATTTCTTCTACTACTTGAATTTCTTTATCTTTAAATATTTTCTCAGAAAGCTTTTTTGCAACGATAAAAAGCTCATTCTCAAAAGAAACTTTTATGTAATCAATATCTCCCCCCACTGCAAGAGCTACGTTTCCTGGAAGAGTCCATGGTGTTGTCGTCCATGCAATGATGTAGGTGTTTTCCATTTCTTTTATTTTAAATTTGGCCGTCACTGAAAGGTCTTTTACATCTTCATATCCTTGTGCGAGCTCATGAGAAGAAAGAGCTGTCGTACACCTCGGACACCACGGAAGAACCTTGTAGTCTTTATATAAATATCCTTTTTCATTTATTTTTTGTACTATATTCCAAACACTTTCCATGTAGCTAGGATGATATGTCACATAAGGATTTTCCATATCGAGCCAGTATCCCATTCGGTCAGTAAAAGCCTCCCATTCGGAACGATATGTCCACACACTAGCGCGACATTCTTCGTTGAATTTTCCGATACCATATTTTTCAATATCTTTTTTACCAGCAAAACCAAGACGCTTTTCTACTTCAAGCTCCACAGGAAGACCATGAGTATCCCACCCTGCTTTACGCCGCACGTGATATCCGCGCATAGTCTTGTATCTTGGAATCACATCCTTAAAAGCGCGTCCTTCGAGATGATGAATACCAGGACGTCCATTTGCTGTTGGAGGACCTTCGTAGAAGACATACTCCCCTTCTGGAGAATCTTTCTCGAGGCTCTTCTTGAAAATATTGTTGTCTTTCCAAAATTCTAAAATAGACTCTTCGAGAAGAGCTCGCTCGCTTTTATCTGATGTGTGGTAATTTTGTTCTTTCATAATAGTTTTAAATAATAAAAAATCGTCCTTATAAAAAATCTCAATGGATTTTTTATAAGGACGATTTTCAATCGCGTTACCACCTTATTTCTTTTGTCGTTTCGACAAAAGCACTTCATGACAGCTATGACGGGCTTGCCCGTTGGATTCTACTTGCCATGTGGCGTTCTTTCCAAAGCTCAGGAGTGATAACTCCTTCGTTGCTTATACAGTCATCTTATCAGAATTTTCTCAAAATGAAAGATAGAAAATAAAAAAAGCCCCTTTCTAAAAAGAAGGGGGCTAAGTATTCAAGAAAATAAGTGTCTAAGTCTACACCACCAAGATGCTTGACAAGGTACTACAAAGGTAAAAGGGTGGTGCGCAGGCCAACGAATGTCACTCGAGAAACAACGCACATATATATTCAACTCACCCGATACGAAGTTCACGCACGCAACGAAGAACTTTTCTTCACCCTTTACTTTTGCAGTAAACAAGAAAAATTTTCCCCGCATGCGTGTGAGTAACCATTGTTTGTTTTCCTGACAGAATGTTTCAAGCTGCTCTTGAGATTCAAAAGCAAGGTTGTTTTTCTTTAGCGACTGTTCGATTTCATGTCGTACATCCTCATTTTCTAAATCAAGTTTTTTTATTCCTTTATATCTGTACTTTTTTACAAGATCAGGACACAATGAAACAAATAGTGTTTTGAAATCTGCGCTTTTATTATACTTATTATACATTTCATAAACACGAAACTTATTACCTATTTTTTTTACAAAACGAAGATAAGGATTTCTAAAAATGCGTCTAATAAAAAACAAAAGTACACAAACTATTACAATACCTACTAATATTTGAAAAATTGTATTTTCCATCTTTTTAATTTTAAATAAACCTACTTTCTTTTATTCTCTTTCGAGAAACGGCATTTTGGCTTTTTCCTTCTTTATTAGATTAGCATGTATTATATATACTGTCAAGCACTACATCTTCTCAACCTCCTCTGCACCAAGAAGATGGAGGCATGTTGAGAGTATTTTTTCTACTGTTTGCACAATCTCAATATGATATGAGAGATACTGGTTTTCCTCGCTCAGTATATGAGTATTTCCATACCATGAACTAAAG
>JBLHIK010000002.1:0-49002 GCA_047614005.1 Flavobacteriaceae bacterium
AAGAGCAGAGTCTTGCTCCTGTTTCTCACTGCTGTTTTTGAAAAATGAGACAATAACAATACAGACAAGAAGACCACTTACTATGAAAAGTTTCCGTTGCATGCTTTTGCTCGGTAAATAATCTTTTATATTCATACTTAAAGTATAGCCTATTTTTTTCTCTTTGTAGACCTCTCTGTGAGGATTATCCACTTTTCTAAGGAGATTTCTTCGCTACGAATATTGAGAGGTAGAGAATGCTCCGAAAATATTCCCTTCCAGTCTATCTCAGGAAGTATCCTCGAAAGATTGTTGGTAGTCGTTTTTCTCTTTTGACCAAAGGCGCCTCGGACGATAGTAAAATAGTCTTTTTCAGATATGTTATTCGTGGTAAAAAAGTCTTTGGAAATATTGCTGACCTCCAGTATGGCAGAGGTTACCTTTGGAGGAGGAGAAAAGGCTTCTTTTCGGACGTTCATGAGTTTCTTGACGGTGCCGTATGCACGCACTGACAAGGATAGAATGCTCGCTTTTCCGTCTCTTTCTATTACTCTATCTGCTATTTCCTTTTGAACAAGGAGAGTCATGTTTTGGGGGTTATTGTCGGTATGTTCGAGAAAGGTACGTAAAATAGCACCGGTAATATAGTATGGTATGTTTGCCACTACACTGTATTCTCCAAGGGTAGTAGGAATCTTCCATTCTAATATATCAGAGTGTACGAGAGTGAGAGATTCATTTTTGATATTCTCCGCAAAGGTTTCTTTTAAGATAGGTATGAGCAGGGGGTCTGTCTCTATTGCTGTCACTATAGCCCCTTTTTCGAGCAGTTTCGCAGTGAGGACGCCTTTTCCTGGACCTATTTCTACTATAGTGTCGCCTTTTTGCACTCTGTCACACATTTTTTCTATGACAGTATTTGATCGAAGAAAATGTTGCCCGAGCTTTTGTGGCATATTAAGATGTTCCAATCATAAGAACAGGTTTTGCTAGTTGCCCTGTTGGACATTGCCCTGTTGGACAAGGAACAAAACAAGGGATAGGGACTGGAGCAGCAAAGCCTGTTACCACTCCAGCTATATAATTACCATTCCTTTTAATTTGAGTCCCTCCTGTTATATAAAAGTTACCACCCTCTACACCTATAACAGTGATGAGTTGCCCAGCACTACATAATGGATTTGCAAGAACAGATACTCCTCCAAATTGAGTTACAATACTTGCCTTTCCGTAAGCTTTCTGAGGATTTTGAAAAAAAAGAAAAGCACCTACAAAAGAAAGAACAAACAAAGAAACTATAAGTATTTTTTTATATGAGATTGCTTTCATATATATAGTATAAGGTAATTTCAGAAAAATACCAATATATTTTAGAGTTTTAGAAATTCAAAGAAATCTCCCGAGTCTATGGGACTGTCTTTACTACCAGTAGAGGTGTTTTTCTGTTCGGAAAACATGCCATCGAGAATCTCATGAGGTATATCGTAGACAAAACGTGAAAGACTGTGATATCCCCTGTTTCCAAATATCATTCGTGATTGAGCCCAAGAGAGAAACACTTTCTTTTTTGCTCTTGTGAGTGCCACATACATGAGGCGTCTTTCCTCTTCGAGTTTGTTTGGGTTGTCGTGTATCATTCCTCCAGGAAAAACCTCCTCTTCTACTCCCACAAGGAATATGTATTTAAATTCAAGACCTTTTGAGCCATGGATAGTCATGAGAGATACGGCGTTGCTGTGCTCCTTCATCTTTTTTGCCTTATCACTTTCATGCACAGACAGGGCGGCATCTTCGAGCATTTGTTCTGCCCCTGCGATTCCATCCAGATGACTATATCTCTCTGCTGTTGATATGAGTTCCCCTATGTTTCCTATCTTTTCGAGATTGTCTTCATTCATGCTTTCTTTGAGTTCTTTTTCGAGTCCACTTTGCTTGAATATATAATGAAGTGTTTCAGAGAGAGAGTTTTTTTCTAGATGTACCTTTATGTCAGTGAGGAGTTTGTAGAAAATATGAATACTCGCCTGCGCTTTTGCGGGCAGGGTGTCTTTTTGTCCTCCAAAGAGTTTTGCTATGGTTACTTTTCCTATTCCTCTTCGTGGAGTATTGATAACTCTTTTAATGTCAGCAAGGTTTTCTGGAGAAAGTGCTGCCCGCAGATATGAGAGCATATCCTTGATCTCTTTTCGTTCATAGAATTTTGTACCTATTATCTTGTAGGGAATGTTGCGACGTATACAAAACTCTTCCATGATGCGAGATTGGAAGTTTGCTCGATAAAGGACTGCAATATCCTTTGACTCTGTTCCGTCTTTGATGAGATTAAATATTTCTTGCGTTACTTTTTCTGCTTCATCTTTTTCATCGAAAGCAGAAATAAGCTGAAGGTGAGAACCTTCCTCGTTTTTAGTAAAGAGTTTTTTATCGTGACGAGCTTCGTTGTGTTGAATGACACTATGAGCTGCTTCGAGAATATTTTGAGTAGAGCGATAGTTTTGCTCGAGGAAAATAGTTTGTGTTTTTGGAAATTGTTCTTCAAATTTGAGAATATTTTCTATGGTTGCTCCTCTCCATTCATAAATAGTCTGGTCGGTATCACCCACCACACAAATATTTTCTGCTCCTCCTATAAACTGAGACATCATTTCATATTGTATTTTGTTGGTGTCTTGATATTCATCGATGTGAATATACTGAAAACGGTTTTTATAGAGAGTTCTCACCTGTTCATTTTCTTTCAAGAGCTTATGTGTTTCTACAAGTAAGTCATCAAAATCATATGAATTATTTTCTAACAGAAGCTTGTCATATGTTTTCCATATTCGCGCAGAAAGAGCAGTGTGAGGAGACTCGTTTTTCTCTAAGAGATGCTGCGCAGAAAATCCATCTCCTTTTGCTCGAGAGATAGTATTGCGGACTCGTCCTGGATCATTTTCTTTTGTGTCTATTCCGTTGTCTTTCATCGCTTGTTTGATGTATGAAAGAGCGTCAGAGCTATCGAGGATAGTAAAATGTCTATTACGAGAGAGGTGAGCAGACTGTTCTCTGAGTATAGAAACCCCAAGTGAGTGAAAAGTAGATATAGAAGGAAGGACGCTATGAGGAAGAGCTACTTGTATCCTTTCTCTCATTTCGCTTGCTGCTTTGTTGGTAAAAGTAACAGCGAGAATAGTGTGAGGAGAAATTCCTTTTGATATGAGTTCGATAAGGCGAGCAATGATAGTCTTTGTTTTGCCGGCTCCCGCACCTGCAATAATAAGAAGAGGTCCTTCGCTGTGACACGCTGCGCGTCTTTGTTGCTCATTTAATTCTTCAAGATGTTGCATAAAAAGGAGTATATCATAAAAGCATCACAACTTTCGTTTTTATGTTACAAAATATAATATATGCTTGTCAATTGACGAAATTCCTGCAACTGATACCATTTTATATGTAGCTTGACTGAAACACATTTCACGAAAGATTTACTTCCGACGCTACTTTTTGTTGTGCAATATGCACTACAACATTCAATATAATATTTATGGAATACCCACAAAAAAGCGAACCTTCCTCGAAACAGATACTTTCGTATCTCAAAACCATATCTACTGATACTGTAAAGCCATTTGGCGTTGCAGTTTTTGGCGGACTACTTATGTTTGTAGGTATTGCTTTCTCTGTGCAATATTCATCAGCACAAACTGATAAATATTATCCCGTATATAATGCACAAACTATCCCCCTTCTCTCTTCTGGTGGTATTGTAAAAGAAAATATATCAACAGCAATTGGAGGAACAAAAGTATCAGTCATAGAAGATGCTCTCGTTCCTACTCATGGTCCACAAGGAACATATGCTGATGTTGAAACAAAGATATTTTATTCTACTCCTGGTTCACATATTTTTACTTATGAGGTAAAACAAGGTGACACATTAGGAGAGATTGCTGAGATGTTTGATATTAGATCAAACACTATCAAGTGGGCAAATCCTGATATTGGTACTAGTGGAACTATTCGCCCTGGTATGAATCTCACAATTTGGCCGATTGATGGACTCGGAGTAAAGGTAAAGAATGGAGATACTCTCTCTAGTCTTGCTAAAAAATATAAAGGAGATTCAAGTGAAATAGCACTCTTTAACGGATTAGAAAATACTGCATCTCTCATAGCAGGAGAAATTGTCCTTATTCCAAACGCAGAACCTCTTTATGTAGCAACAAAGCCTAAAGTAGCTACAACAGTATCTCATACAGCTCACACTAATACAGCACGTCCTTCTATCTCGAAAGGTTCATATATTCGCCCAACGCGAGGTATAAAGACCCAAGGTTTTCATGGTCCATATCAAGCTATTGATGTGGGAGCACCTATAGGAACTCCTATTTATGCTATGGCAGATGGAAAAGTAGTGATATCAAAAAAGACAGGATGGAATGGTGGATATGGTCTCATGGTGGTAGTGGAGCATCCTCATCTTGGTTCACAAACTCTCTATGCTCACAATTCTTCTGTGATTGTAAATGTGGGAGAACAAGTAAAACAAGGAGAAGTGATAGCTTATGTTGGTAATACAGGGCGATCAACGGGACCTCATCTTCACTTTGAAGTGCGTGGTATATCTTCTCCTGTTTCTACACCTTTATTATATTAATCCTTTCTCAAAACATTTCTCAAAACATTTCTCAAATCAAAAAAACAACCCATCAGTATTGATGGGTTGTTTTGTTTAATGAGATAAAAGATTATTAATAGCTTTTTTATAATTAACTTTCTTATTAAACATTATTTTATTAGTTATCTTTTTTCCTGTTTTTTTAATAATGTTTTTTAATTCACTAGCTATTCCTTTTGTATCTTCAAAAACAAGCAAGGGTAATTCTTCTTCAATTGCCATAGTGGCTTCAGAGAGAGTTCCAATGCGACCATTGATTACTATTGCGGCATCAACATTATGTATCATTGCCAAGCTTCGTGAGTTAAATCCTTTGATAAAATAACTTTTAGAATAAAAACTCAAACTTTCATCCGTATTTTCTTTATGTTTAGATGTATGGTATTTATCTATATTTTCAAATGGAAAATACCCAATGGTTGTACCTCCGCAGTTAAAAGTATTTTCAACTGCGATAGATGGTATGCCATTACATCCTCCAGTAACTATGGTTATATTTTTCTCACAACAATATTGAGAAATTTTTTTTATAAATTCTCTGTTTGAGCTAGAAATAATAGGTAGCCATGAACTAAAAATTGCAATTCTCATATATTTATTTTTTTAAGGCTTTTACTATAAAAAATGTAGGATAAATATTATTGTTTAATTGCTCAGAAGCAGGGAAATCTGTTTCTTCTTGAAAATCAATAATTTCAAAATTTTTTAAAAATTCAGGATTTAAATACTCATTAAAAGTATGGGATGGTTCTCTTAGTTTAATTTTATTGTTGTAAATATTTGAAGTTACAATTTTTTGATTATAGTAATTAACACCATTTCCGTTATCTCTAATTTTTTGAAGAAACTGAATCATAGGATGTTTAGATAGTAATATAAATACACCTCCCTTTTTTAAAACACGAGCAACTTCACCTAATATTTTAGGTATATTGGTTGATGTCTGAAGCGCCCATTTAGATAGTATTAAATCAAATGTTTTATCTTTGTATGGGAGATGTTCTCCAACTCCTTGTTCAAACATGCCTAATGGGTTGTTTTTTATCGCTTTTTTAATAAATTTAATACTGGGATCAATGCCAAATACATGAGCTCCGTAATTACTAAGTAAAGCAAGGTCTACACCATCACCACATCCAATATCTAAAATATTTTTATTTTTCAAATCCAAAAAATCTATTTTCGAATAAAAAGTTTTATTACTAAACTCATCTTGATTAAAGTTCTTAGTGTAGGTTTCGTGAAATTTATTATACTGTTCTTTTATTAGTTTATTATTCATGTTAAAAATATAACATAATATTATTGACTTATAAAATAAATATAGCAAAATACTCTATTTTTAAAAATATATTTTAAAAATAGAGTATTATCTTGTATACTTGATGTATGCTTTTTACTCAAAAAGAAGATATAGAAGATAAGATAGTACGTTATCTTTTGATGGAAAAGCAAACAGCAAAAACTATACTTTCTTACCTTAAAGACGAATCGAATTGTTCTTATACTATTCAAGCTTTATATGTAGTGTTGCGACGACTTATAAAAGCAGAAGTTGTAGTAAAAACTGGAAAATATTATCTTTTAAATAAGGAGTGGCAGGCAATCGTATGTTCTCATTTTCAGAATCAAGAAATGATTGAATTAGAGGAAGGAGAAAGTATTACTTATGTTTTAGCTTCTCTAATACACTATGACCTTCAATGGAAAAATGTAATACTCCCTCTTCATGAAAGTTTTCCAGCGTTTCCTGTTTTTTTCTATAACTATCATTATATATGGCTACACTTAAGTGATAGTAGAAAAAAAAGTGAACAAGCTTATTTTTCATCATTTTTGAAAAATAAAAATTATGCTTTTTCTTTGATTGGAAGTAGCAATAATCGTGATCTTGAAATAAAAAAGAAGTTACAAAATAAATTTGTACAATGGAGCACCGGTATAGAATATTTTCCGAAAACAGACTGTATAACAGTTTTTGAAAATTATATAATTACAACGCGCTTATCTAAAAACTTAACTGAAAAATTAGAAAATTTATATACCTCCAAGGCTTCTATTTTTGATTTAGAATTCAAAAAAATAGGAAAAGAGAATAATAAAATAAAACTCATTATTGAAAAGAATGAAGCTAAAGCAAAAAAAAATACGTAAAAAACTTTCTCAGACATTTTTTATTCCAAATGATGTTAAGGAGAAATTTGATTTATATTAACCCCCCCCTCTCAAAACATTTCTCAAATCAAAAAAACAACCCATCAGTATTGATGGGTTGTTTTGTTATGTAAACATAGTTGGTCTATAGCTGAGAGCTTCGAGGATGTGAGAAGATTCTATAGAGTCACTTTGATGAAGGTCAGCAATAGTACGAGCAAGTTTCAGTATTCGATGATATGCACGAGGAGAAAGTTTGAGTTTTTCTGCGGAAGTTTTTAAAAGAGTATTTGTTTCTTTAGAGAGTTGTATATATGTTTCGATATCTTTTGCATTCATATCGGAGTTTGTTTTTGAGCTATTGAAACGCCTATTTTGGATAGTTCGAGCTTTTGTAATCCTCTCTCTGACAGTTTCGCTATTCTCCCCGTCGCTACTTGCCTCTTCTAATTTTTCATAACTGATTTGGTTTACTGGTATCCAGAGATCAATACGATCTACAATAGGTCCTGAAAGTTTTCTTTGATATCTCGAGAGATCATGAGCGCTACAAGTGCAGTTTTTTACTCCTGTATTATAATAACCACAAGGACATGGGTTCATCGCTGCAAAGAGTATGAAATTGGCAGGAAAGTGAGCGGTTCCTTTTGCTCGAGAGATAGACACGTTTCCATTTTCGAGTGGTTGTCTTAGTGTCTCTATAACTCTTTTGTCGAACTCAGGAAATTCATCTAGAAACAAAACACCTCTATGTGAGAGTGTAACTGCCCCTGGTTTTATATGAGCTCCTCCTCCAATAATAGAGACATAGCTGGCTGTGTGATGTGGCGCATAAAAAGGAGGTTGCTCCAAGAGAGTTTCATTGAGAGTACCTGCTATGGAATGTATTCCTGTGATTTCTAATTTTTCTTCATTTGAAAGAGATGGAAGAATACCTGCAAAAGCTTTGGCAAGCATTGTCTTTCCTGTTCCAGGCGGTCCAAAGAGAGCGATGTTGTGTCCACCTGCCGCAGCTATTTCAAGACCCCTCTTCGCTGCCTCTTGTCCTTTTATGTGAGAAATGCAAGTGGTATGTTTTTTGATTTGAGATACATCAGACGGCTCTGATTTATAGAGTGAAAGAGAAAAAGAATCTTCTGTATTAAAGTGATTGATAAGCTGACTGAGAGTAGGTACAGCAACGATACGCATACCTTCTACGAGAGAAGCTTCTTTGGCATCATCAGGAGAAACATAGAGAGTAGTAAAACCTTTCTCTTTTGCTATTTGAGCAAGAGGTAGCATTCCTTTTATTCCGCGCAATTCTCCATTGAGAGAAAGCTCAGCAATAAAGAGAGCTGTCTGCTGTAGCCTTTCATCTATTAGTAGTTCTCCTTTCGCAAGTAAATAGCCCAATGCAATAGCAAGATCAAAGTACGAACCTTCTTTTTTGAGTTCAGCTGGAGCAAGAGAAACGACAGTTTTCTCTTGAGAGTGCTTAGGGGAAGATTGTCCACTGTTGCGAAGAGCTGATCCTACTCGGTCTCGCGCTTCTTCGATGGCTTTGTCAGGAAGTCCAATGATAGAAAATTTATGGAGACCTTTTGCCACATCTGTTTCTACTGTCACAATATGCCCTTTGAGTAAATAGGGCTGAGCACAAAATATTCGAGAGAATTTTGTGACGTGACTGCTCATGTTTTATTCGTCGTTTCTATGAGCTATACAAGTAGATGCTGCAGGATTTGCAAGGAGTCTCTCTTCTTCTATTTCATTTTGACAAGTTTGACACTTTCCGTATGTTTCATTTTCTATTCGCAAGAGTGCTGCTTGAATATTTTCAAGGCGAGTTTCTAAAATAGCCGATACTGCATTTCTCTCATTGTACTCTTCGAAGTGACTTGCCATTTGGTTGCCATCAGAAATTTCTCCTCCATCGAGAGTTTCAGGAGTGGCGATGTAGTCGTCATTTTTTTTATCAAATGTTCCAACTCCTAGGAGTTCTTTTTCTAAATTTTCTTTTTCTTCAATAAGAACTTTATGCTGTGTTTCGTATTTCATATATAAAAATTATAACATGAAAAATAATTTTATTGTGAAAGTCTTCGTATTATTTCAGGTAATGGTTCTGAGTAAGGAGAGATATAAAGAGTGGTGCTATCGAGAAATGCATAAAAGAGAATCACCTCTCCTTCTTTATTTTTAAGACTACGTGCTGGAATATTTCGGATAGTATCGTCTTTAAAATTTTCATTAAAAAGATATGCATTTTCTCCAAAAACATTTATGTCAAAAGTCACAAAGAAGTCGTTGAGCATTCCATTTTCCCAGTCGCGCAAGCTGTTGGTAAATTCAGTAAAGAATGAATTATTTTTTAAAAGTAAAAAAGGGTAGTCTCCACTCTTGTCGCCAAATACTCCAATGAGCATATTTTTATCGAGAGCTTGAAGTGTATTTTCTGGTGTACTGAATTGTAATTTTCCTAGAAAGTCGCGAGTAGGAACAATGCTTCGTCCTACTGAACTTTTTTGTGTTGGTGCTATGTAGATGATGTTATTTCTGTATGGGCGAACTTCTTTGATTTTTCCAGAAAGAGCACGAGCAATATCATAACTTTGAAGAGAGTCTATCTGAAGTTCAACAGCTTCATCTATAGGAATAATAGCTCGCATATCCTGAGTCTGAGCAAGAGGAATACTTTCAGTTTCTAATTCTTTAATAAATAAGAAACCAACACCCAATGTTGCTATTATGAGAATAATTGAAAAAATAATAAAAAGACGATTTTTCTTTGAGCTAGGGTTTTCATTGATGGTCTGTTCCTCTCTTCTTTTATGTTCGGCGACAGCGACGCTAATTATAGACCCTCTATTGTCTCTGAGGGCTCGAGCCATGTCTTCTGCATAAGTATGAGTATCTGTTTCAATCTGTGTTTCACTAGCACTTACTGTTTCAGGTGGAAGGGGTACAGCATCTTCTGTGTTTGTGACTGTAGAAGTGTTGTTTTTTGTTTCATGCTCTTTCATTGCTTTATTGTACCTTGAATATACAAGTAAAAGCAAAGAATAAAAAATAAAAATTTTGTTTCATGCTATTAGGAAAAAAATATTTATAAATTTTAAAATGAGTATGAAACCATGTTGCACTAAAAAATCATACAACCTCCTCACCAAAGAGGGATTTTCTTGAGATATATAGTTTGTTTTATATGCCTTGTTCTGTGCCTTTGCTATATTAATGTAAAAACAACTATATATGAAACAGGTATGATAAGAGACATTTATAAAAGACATATATAAAAATATATAAAATATGTCTTTTATAAATGTCCTTTATGTTTTTGTCCTTTTGCTTTATGATAGCTTGAAAATGCAAATGTATTGATTATTTATATTATATAGAGTAAAGTAAAAGTAATTCGTTGTTTAAATTAAATTTATATAAAATAAAAAACATATGGTAATTTTAGATATATCACAAGGAGACATGGGTATTATTAACCTGTGTGGACTTATTGCCTTTATATTCGGAGTGCTTATCATTTTTGGTGCTTCTGAAAGAAGATCAAGTAAAAAATCTAAAAAGTAAGTTTAACTCAAATCCCCTACGCAAATTTGCACAGGGGATTATTTTTTATTACTATTTCTTTGGAGCTGGTTTTCTTTTTCGTCGTGCTGAATTTCTTTTTGGTCCGATGAGGAACTTGTTTGGATCAGATGAGAGATCGAGG
The DNA here is from genome assembly GCA_047614005.1 of Flavobacteriaceae bacterium. Classification (GTDB taxonomy): domain Bacteria; phylum Patescibacteriota; class Minisyncoccia; order Phycocordibacterales; family UBA1006; genus JBLHIK01. Next base: position 10,500 of record JBLHIK010000002.1, read on the forward strand.
AAGTCGTCGCACGTCTCTCGAAGACTGCTCGAAGTTGATTGTCCAAAGGACGCCACTTCTACTTGTGTCATTGTTTGAAGATATTGAACAAGAGGTACAAAGTCTCCATCGCCTGTGACGAGCACGATAGCATCGAGACGGTTTGCATTTTTGATTGCGTCGACAGCTATACCTACATCCCAGTCTGCTTTCATATTTCCATCTGCAAATATTTGTAAGTCTTTTGATTTTGTTTCTATTCCTATTTTTACTAATGCATCAAAAAAGTCACTCTCAGTTCCGTCCTCTGTACTGATAACATATGCAATAGCTCTGACGAGTTTTCTTCCCGCAACTACTTCTTTGAGTATTGCGTCAAAGTTTACTTTTCGTTGATAGAGATTTCTTCCAGAGTGGTAAAGGTTCTGTGCGTCTATAAATACTCCTACTCTCTGTTCTGTGTGTTTTATAATCATATGTATTAAGTATAGCAGGAAAGAAAAAAAGACGCAGAATATTTCCGCATCTTTTTTAAAATTCCTCTTTTTGTTTTTTCTAAAATTTTACTTTGCTTTCTTTAAAACTTTGTCGATGATTCCATACTTGAGTGCTTCTTCTGCTCCCATGTAGTAATCCCTTTCTACGTCCGTTTCTATTTGTGAAACTTTCTGACCAGTATTTTTTGCCAAAATTTTGTTGAGTTGTTCTCTGATCTTTATGATTTGCCGCGCAGTAATCTCTATATCAGTTGCCTGACCTTGAGCACCTCCGAGTGGTTGATGTATCATTATTTCAGAGTTCGGTAGAGAAAATCTTTTCCCTTTTTCTCCAGCAGAGAGAAGTACCGCTCCCATAGATGCAGCAAGACCCACACATACTGTACTCACTTCTGGCTTGATGTGATTCATCGTGTCGAGAATAGCAAGACCGGCGGTCACATGTCCTCCTGGTGAATTGATATAAAATGAAATATCTTTTTTAGGATCTTCTGATTCAAGAAATAGAAGCTGAGCTACAATGCTGTTTGCTACTTGATCATTGATAGCTCCTCCGAGAAAAATAATTCGTTCTTTTAATAGGCGAGAATATATATCATATGCTCGCTCCCCTCCTGGTGTTTTTTCGATTACTGTTGGTATTAACATATCTCTATTTAATCATACTATTCACTTATGAGCAAAGTAGTATTTTCTAAGTGAAATAAAAAAATCAACATTATTCAATGTTGATTTTTTTTAGCATACTTTTTATTGTATCTGTGAGAGAAACTCAAATACTTTTTCGTTGGTAAGCATCATTTCTACATATGCTTCTACTCGAGATTTTTCTGCATCTTTGTGCTGTTCGAGTACGTGAGCAACTTCCTTTTCTAATACCTCTGCATCTGGCTTGAGGTTTTCTTCTGTTGCTATTTTGTTCAAGATGAGCTGTATCTTAGATCGTTTTTCTGCATCTCCTCGCAATTCTTTCTGAATGTCTTCCTCAGTCTTTCCACTTTTTTCGAGGTAGTCTTCGTACTGCATACCTGCTTTCTCAATATCCCCTTTCATTTGATTCATGAGAGTTTGGAGTTCTCCTTCTATAAGAATTTCAGGAAGGTTCATTTTTGAATCTTTAATAATAGCGTCTATTATTTCCATTCTCCAAGTGTCCCCTACACGCCGTTCCTTATCTGCTTTTATGTTTTCTTTCATCTTTGCTGTAAAGTCAGCAACGTCCTTAAAGTCACCAAGGCCTTTTACAAAGTCATCAGTAAGAGGTTCGAGCTCTTTTTCTTCCTCACCTTCTTTTATTTCCTCTCCCTTGTTTTCTTCAGATCGTCGCATTTTTTGAACATTCTCGAGCATTTTTTGTATCTCTTCTTCTGATACTTCTTCCGCTTTGTTCTTTTCTATCTTTTTTGCAAGTTTTTTATAGTCAGCAAGTTCTATTTCAGGAAATGTAGCAGTCGTAAATGTAAATCCGAGAGGATTGTCTTCTGCTAATTTCGTGATCTGTACTTGTGGTTGTCCAATAGCTTGTATCTTTTCATCACGCAGTACTTGTGTGTATACATGAGAAAGAGCAATATGTGCCATTTCTGTAAGGATTCGCCCTTCTCCTATTTGTTTTATAAGAACATCTTCTGGAGCAGTTCCTTTTCGAAATCCGTCCACCTCAACATCTTTTCCAAGGTATTTTATTGCCTCATCTCGAAAAGACATAAAGTCTTCTACTTGTAGCTCTCCTTCAATATCGAGCACTGCATTGTCTTTTTTCGTAATTTTTGTTGTTATATTTAAATCTTTCATGTATGGCAGTCTATCAGACAGATGTATTGTGTCAAATAAATCTTTCTTTTGTCTCATCAAAAAAGCAGGGCTCCTGTAGGAGCCCTGCTTTTTATATAAAAGGTAGTTATTATTCTAGGTCAGAATCAATGTCGTTGAAGCTTGTTTCTTCAAGATCTGCCTCAATATCTTCTACTTCATCAGAGTTTGAGTTGGAAGTATCTTCATAGTCTTGAACTTGCTCGTCTTGAGTTGGTTCCACTATGATATTGCTTTGGTCCTTGTCCTTTCCAAGAAGTATGAAAAGAAGTGCAACAACTATAATAAGTACAATCCACATCATTCCACCACCACCTTGTTTTTTTGTTTCGTTCATTTGTTCCATATGTTTATATAATAGACTAATAATCTTATAACACACTATAGTATAACAAATAAAATGACATACTCACCACAGATATGCACAATAATTTATTGAAAGAGAAAACGCGAAGGAATATTCCCACGCGTTTTCTTTATATACTTTTTGAATAAAAGTAAATTATTGCTCTAGTTCTGCACCAGCTTGTGCATCTTTCTGTGATGCTATTGATGCTTTAAGGGTAACAATAGCTTCTTTGAAACTTCTCGTGATGAAGCAATGTCTATTGAAAGACCAACACCAAGAGATATTTTTAGAGCATCAGCATATGCTCCACATCTGATTCTCCTTTTACTTCTGCACTTGCATCTTTCTGTGATGCTATTGATGCTTTAAGGGTAACAATAGCTTCTTTGAAACTTGCATGAGATTTCTTTAGAAGCTCTTTTGCTTCTGTTGAAACTTCTCGCGCTGAAGCAATGTCTATTGAAAGACCAACACCAAGAGATATTTTTAGAAAATCATCAGATACTGCATCTGCTTCAATATCAGTAGTAAAGATAGACTTTAATTCTGATACTTTTATGTCAGCTTGGACAAGGAAGTCTTTTCCAGCATTAACATGTGCTTGAGCTTCTGCTGTAGCTACTCCTTGTTCTTCGAGTTTTAGTATTCGAGCTTCTATGCGACCCCCAATATGGTTCATTAGTCTTATAGCTGCTGTAAATCGTGCTGTGATACGAGTAGAAATGTTTGCTCGTAGTTCCGATCGTTTTTCAGAGAAAGCTGCACTCTTTTCTTCTCGCTTTTCTTTATATTCGTCTCGCTTTGCACTGCTTTCTTGCATCTTTTCCTCTTTTTGTTCTTTATATTCGTCACGCTTTTCGAATCGTTCTTCGCGCTTTTTCATGTCTTCATTGTTGTTTTCTCGATCATTGTCTTGAAGATCAACAGTCGCTGTTACAGATACGCCTGCATTTACCTCAGCGTCATTATATGCGTATGCAGATGATATGCTTGCAAAAAATGCAAACATAAGAGCTCCAAGAATGATAGAAGTATATTGTACATTTTTAATAGTAAGTATTTTTGTTTTCATAAAATTATTTGTTTATATTATGTATTCTACTAATAGTATAAGTATATCACAGTGTTTGTATCACTTACATATATAAAGACGCATATACACAGATAATCTTACGAAAGAAGAAGAAAATACTACTTCTCAGCTCCCTTTCCGTGAAATTTTTTGTGTATGTCTCGAAGATGCTTGTCGGTGAGGTGTGTATATATCTGAGTGGTGGCAATGTTGGCATGACCAAGCATCATTTGAACAGAGCGAATGTCTGCTCCATTGCGAAGAAGATCTGTCGCAAAGGAATGCCTTACTACATGAGGAGTCACTTTTTTCGATATTCCTGCTACGGTGGCGTATTTTTTAATAATACGTTCAATAGAGCGAGGAGTGAGGCGAGTAATAGATGCGTTTTTGTTTTGAGAGCATGAGATGAAAAGTGCTTCCTCCATATCCTTTCGAACCTTGAGGTATGAGCGAAGTGAGGATTTTGCAATATCAGAGAGAAAGACCACGCGCACTTTCTCACCTTTTCCTCGTATAGAAAATTCATCGCGCGTCAGATCGAGGTCTCTATTGAGAGAACACAGCTCTGAAACACGCAATCCTGTAGAAAAAAGGAGTTCGAGTATGGATTTGTCTCGTAGTATTAAAAGAGTATTGTCTGTCTTTATAAGAGATGGAGCTTCGAGGAGTTTCAGAAGCTCATTTTCAGTAATGAGGTCAAGACTGCGTTCACCTACTTTCGCGAGCTCTATTTTATCTGGAGCAAGAGAAGATATGTTTTGTTTTGCAAGGTATTTGAGGAAACTACGAAGAGCAATGAGGTAGTAGTTCTGAGTGCGTTTCTTCATAGTTCCCCGCTCTTGTCCTTTTATGTGAGCACCTTTTTGTCTATTGAGATACAGGCGAAATTCACGCACAGTACTATATTCTATTTCTTTTGGTTCTTGAATGTTTGCAAATTGTAAAAAGCGAGAAAGGTATCGGTCGTAGTTTTCTATGGTTTTCATAGACCTACCCTTCTCTATTTCAAGATATTCGAGAAATTTTATTTTGAGACTTTTAATATTGTGCGACATTATACTAAGTATATATGAGAATGATATAAAAAAAACCCTCACTATTGCTAGAGAGGGAGTTTGTAAAGATTACGGTATTGGTACTATAGATACTAGATATAATAATCCTGCCGTCACAGTAAATATACTTATAATAACTCCTGCGACGATAGGATGCTTCATACCTGTGTCTCCTTTGAGATTTTTTAAGCAAGCAAGTCCAAAAAACAAATACGCTCCACTACAACCTAAAAATATAGCTATATAGGATAAATTACATTGAGTTGACTCGCAACCTGTAGGTAATACACTCTGTTGTATAGCTATCGTTGCACACAGCATAACAATAGATACAGCAATACTAGCAAAACCTCCGATGATTCTTAAAATTTTCATAACTTCACTTTTTTATTTATTTTTGTAAAAGAGCAAAAAAGACTTTCTTCTTTTCTCTATTTGATTTGTTAAAATTATAGCACAAAGAAAAAATAATGCAAGCTTTTTTGAAAAAAGAAAAAGAAAAGGAATACTAAGATTTTAAATCATTGAATTTCCAAATGATGAAAGAGATTTAAATACAAAAATTCTATAGTGGAAACTGTTTCCGCCACGCCTTTCTCCAGATAGGAAATAATAAAAAAATAAACACTCCAACAAGAGCAGACCACGCTGATAATAAAGTAAAGGTAATGAGCCAGAGTATTTCTTTACTATAGTAGGCTTTTTTTAATTTATAAAAACATTCAACATTGTTTTCCTTGTTTTCTTTTGTATTTTTCTCTTCTGCTTCGTACATTCTTTCAGCTATAGATGCATGGACAAAAGTAAAATATACAGCACATAATGCTATCCAGTCAGCAATCCAAATAATAAAATCTTGATTACTAAGAGTTATGGTAGAAAAATCAAGAGAAAACCCTCCAGAGATAAAGCGTACTGTAAGAAGAATAAACAAAACAAAAAAGTTTTCTATATGGTAAGTCTTGCAATTAAACTTCTTTTTAAGTACATAGACTATGTTGGTTATAAATTTCATAATTATATTAAGAATATCATAATTGGAGATTTTGTGTGAGCGTTTTCGCGGAGCGAAAACGCTCACACTCTATCTCTGTTCTTTAAAAAATCCTTGCTTTTACTTTCTTGTGTGGTACTCTTATTGAGTTATTAAATATAAGTGTAGTAGCATTGGTTCTTGCTCGACAAGGTGACTGAGCGTACGCACAGAAAATATATGTTAAACAAAGATTCAAAAGCAAAGATTATCAAAAAGGTTTCAAAGCATGACACTGATACAGGTTCATCAGAAGCACAAGTAGCTATTCTTTCTGCTCGTATTAACGAGCTTACTGAGCACCTTAAAGAACACCGAGGTGACAATCACTCACGACGTGGACTTATTACTATGGTTGCAAAGCGTAAAAAGCACCTTGCATATCTAAAAGAAAACAATCAAGAAGGTTACGAAAAGGTTCTTAAAGTAACAAAACTTAAAAAATAATTTCTAACTATATAAGAAAAGCGATTTTGACTCCGTCAAAATCGCTTTTTTTTGTTTACAAAACAGATCTTCTCTGCTATAGTTTGAGCGTATTAGAACTTAGTTACCGCCTCTTGAAAATACAACTACCTATATGAAATTGACACGAACTCTTTTGAAAAAAACTCCCTCAAATTCTCATAAATAGTCTACTTTAAGAGGCTTTTAAAAAAAGCCTATGAATATAATTATAATAATAAGTGTATTAATAGTCGGTGGAAGCATCGGCTATGTTGCTCGCTATTTTATAGCGAGTACAAAACGAGCAGGTATCGAGCTTGAAATAAAGCAAATGATGATATCTGCAAAAGAAGAAGCTCAAAAGATTCTCTCAGAGGGACAGTCTCGATTTGAAAAGAAACAAAACGAGATAGAGTTTTCTGAAAAGCAAAAGAAAGAAGAATATAAACAAACAGAAAAAAGACTCATTAAAAAAGAAGAGTTTCTTGATTCTCGCCAGGTTGATATTGATAAAGAGAAGGAGTCTGTAAAAAAACAAGAGGAAAAAATAAAAACAATACAAGAAGAGTCAGAGATGCTTCTTATAGATGGTAAGAAAAAACTCGAAGAAATAGCAAGGCTGACCCAAGAAGAAGCTATGGAAAAACTTCTCGTATCTGTTTCTAAAAACAATGAAGAAGACTTGCTCATTCGTATGAATAAACTCGACAACAGTATGGAAGAAAAGATCCAACGTCGAGCGCAAGATATTCTCGCTATGGCTATTCAGAGATATGCAGGAACAACAGCTTCTGAATTTATGACAACAAACGTATCTATCCCCTCTGATGATGTGAAAGGTAAGGTTATAGGAAAAGAAGGAAGAAATATCAGAGCTTTTGAAGCGGCGTCGGGAGTAGAGCTCATAGTAGATGATACTCCGGGGACTATAGTGATATCTTCGTTTGATCCTGTTCGAAGGCAAATAGCACGAGTTGCTCTTGAAAACCTTATTGTCGATGGGCGTATACAACCTGCCAAGATAGAAGAATTCATCAAGAAAGCACAAGATGATATCAATACTATTATAAAGCAAAAAGGAGAAGAAGCGGTTCTGGATTGTGGTATTTATAATCTCGATCCACGTATTGTCGCTATTGTAGGACGCCTACATTTCCGTACGAGCTATGGTCAAAACGTCCTTGCTCACTCTGTAGAAATGGCACATATTGCAGGAATACTTGCAGAAGAAGTAGGAGCTGATGTTTCTATTGCAAAGGCGGGAGCTCTTGTCCATGACATTGGAAAGGCTCTCGACCATGAAGTCCAGGGTACTCACGTCGATATTGGTATTCGTATTTTACAGAAATTTGGCGCTGATGAGAGGATTATCACAGCGATGAAATCCCACCACGATGAATATCCTTATGAGTCTGTAGAAGCATTTATAGTGCAATCCGCTGATGCTATATCAGGAGCGCGTCCAGGAGCAAGACGTGACAGTGCAGAAAACTACATCAAGAGATTGCAAGAGCTCGAAGGTATTGCTACTTCATTTAAGGGAGTTGAAAAAGCATATGCTATTTCAGCAGGGCGTGAGATACGAGTAATAGTATCACCTCATGTGGTGAGCGATATAGAAGCAAAGACAATTGCTCGAGATATTGCAAAGCAAATAGAAGCAGATATGAAATATCCTGGAGAGATAAAAGTACTTTTGATTCGCGAAAATCGCATCACTCAATACGCGCGATAGTGATTTTTTTGGAAGAATAAGGCTTTAAAATTTTATTTAAAATAATGTGTAGATTCTGTTTTAGTATATATTTATATAAAGTCAATATATTTTTCTTAAAAACGTTGCTATATAATGTAAACACGAGGTCGTTATTAAAAAACTAGTTTTTAAACACTCATTTATGAATAAACAAGCAATTGTAGAAATGGTACACGGAATGCTCGGAGGTACGAAAGTACAAGCAGAAGAAGTAGTAAACGGGATCTTTGGTGGTATTACTGACACTCTTAAAAAAGGAGACGAAGTAGCTATCGCAGGATTCGGAAAGTTTACTGCAAAAATGCGAGCAGCACGTGATGCTCGAAACCCTCGCACAGGAGAAACTGTAAAAGTTCCTGCTATGCGTGTTCCAAAGTTCTCTGCTGCAAAAGCGTTGAAAGACGCAGTACGCGGTTAATACTTACTTTAAATTATATTTAAAAAACAAAAACGCCCTTAAGGGCGTTTTTGTTTTTTAGGGTATATAAACCTTTTTGTCGGGACGCCGGGATTCGAACCCGGAGTCACTCCGACCCAAACGGAGCATGTTAGCCGTTACACCACGTCCCGATAACAAATTTATATTAGCATATCCTCAAATCAAAACAAGATAGGCAGGACCCCTTCTTGAATTCAGTTGGTAATCATGTATAATCGTATTGATTTTAAACATGCGGGTATAGTTTAGTGGTATGACACGTCCTTGCCAAGGATGAGACGGGAGTTCGATTCTCCCTACCCGCACAATGATAAAAACCCTATAAGTTTGATCCGTACCCCATAAAGTAGACATGAAATAAAAACATGTCTACTTTATGAGGTACGGATCAGTTTAGGGTTTTTATTATATACAGGTGCAGGGAAATTTAGAGTAAATCGAACTATTTTAATAATTCAGAATAATATTCTAACTCTTTATTAAAATCATCCTTACTTTCAATATCTAAAATAAAACCCTTTAAGTGCCTCAATAGTGAAATCGCAATGATACGTTCTCTATCTAATTTGGTCATCGAAAGTTTTTCGAACTCTAATATAATTATATTCCAGTACCTGGGGTAGTCATGTACATATCGATAAAAATCATAATGTATATCTCTCCAGATCATATCTCCAAAGTCAATGAATATTGGTTTGTCTGATGAAACAAAAATATTCTCATCATGGGCATCATTGTGCAATAGTTGTGGCTTTGATGAATTTATAGAGTTTACATATTTCTCATAGGCTTTATGAACAAAAGATTTCTGTTCTTCATTTAGTCTATCTAGGTTATGTTCTAGCGGATTAAGCTTATTCTTCTCTGGTTGATACTCTGTAATGCCTAAACTCAAGACCTTATTTTTGTATAGTTGAGATAGTTCATAATGGAATTTTCCAATACTCTCAAATATCGAAATTTTCTTCCTCTTAGATAGGCTCGAGAACATATGTTTCATAGACATCCCCTCAATGTATTCATATAAATAGTAATTATCAGAACGTAATATTAATTTTGGGATAAATGGAACTTCTACTTCATTCATAAAATGAAGAATTTCTGCTTCGATAGAGATGACATTTAATTCACACGTAGTATCTATCACCTTTTTAATCTTTAAACAGAAACTTTTATCTTTCGTTTCTAACTTATATACATCATTACATTGCCCTTTCCCTAAAAATGAGTATGAAGCAATCTTGGTATTTAGTTTATTTTCAATCTCCTGAATAAGTTCTTCCATATATTAATTATATACTACTTTTTAATATACTTATTAGAACAAAATCTTATATTTTATTCAAAGATCAAAACTCTTTTTTTGAAGCTAGGAACTAATACTGTATTATTTATCAGAGTTTACTATTTAAGATTACAAATCAGAGCTAAGCTGTTTTTCTTTCACGTGAAACACTTTTAGTCTTTTTCATTGAAGATATCCTTCATCTTAACAAATGCTCTGTTGTGTATTTTGTCATAAAAGATGGAAATGATCTTCATTTCCATATCTGTTTCTTTTGATAGATAATTTTCAAGGAAATACACCTGTACTGTTCTAATAATAGAATCTATTTTTCGCTGAGTGAGGTTTTCCTCTGGATTATAGCTTTTTTTGAGATCTTCCTTGAGGATATTGATGGAAATACTATTTTCTTTCTTAAAATCACCTGTTTCACGTGAAAATTTAGGTGTATTTGTTTCAAAATTGATTGTTTTTACTTCGCAAAAATACAAAATACCTTCTTTCTCGGCAACAATATCTATTTCACCACATTTTTTAGTATAATTTCTATCAACAATAGAAAAACCTCGTTTCACAAGAAACCTTTCTGCTATTTTCTCACCTATTTCCCCTACTTTTTGTGTTTTTGATGTAAATACCTTCATAATCTATAATTTCTTTCACGTGAAACCCTTATATTAATCAATAAGCATTTTATCAAAATATTCCCTTTCTACTCGCTTTTCTCTGATTTCTTTTGCTGTAGTAAGTATTTCTTGAAGAAAATCTTCTTTTGGTATTATGTGATATGTCTTATCCCTGTCACAGATACCTTGTTGATATTCTGTAGAATATTCCTCAAGTGCTGAGCGATATGTATCGTCTTCTGAAATACCATGAACTACATGATTAAGTGTTACATATGAAACAAGATATGAAAAATATGTATCTTTGTCTATATATTTAGATTTATATGGCCCCTCGAAGAGTGAGCCTTTTCGATCGTACTTTTTGTTAAAATAATTAGTATATGATGTACCTAGTTTATGCATAAAACCTTCCACTCCTTTTTCAATAAGAGGAGATAATATGAGATGAAAATGATTAAGTAAAAGGCAAAATGAAATAATAGAGACTAATTTTTCATTGTTGGCGCCCTTGTTTAGTTGTTTAAGGGATGAAAGAAATCGATCAAAATCTTTTGTATCTACAAAAACGATTCTTTTGTCTACTCCGCGATTATAAATGTGATAGCATTCATCTATTTCGTACGTAATGTTTCTCATGAAACAATTATAGCACAGAGCTAAGCTGTTTTTCTTTCACGTGAAACACAAAATGGGGAAAACCATGTGTAAAAGACATAATTATGGGGATAAGTGTCCTTTATGAATGTCTTTTATAAATGTCCTTTATAAACATATTCCACAGGTTTATGCACAGTTATGTCTTTTATAGTACACAGGTTAAATACTAGCAGCTTAAAAATTGAAATATTTTTTGGTATGTAAGTCTTGTTTTCCAAAGCTTGTAGTGAAAGATATCAGAATATTAAAAATACCACAATAATGTGGTATTTTTAATATAGTTATGTGCACCTGCCAGGACTCGAACCTGGAACGACGGTTCCGAAGACCGTTGTGATATCCATTTCACCACAAGTGCATGGCTGCAGTATATAGGTATTGAATAATAAAAACAAGTATTTATCAATATAATAATCAGGCTATTTATCTTGATGTATTGCAAAAATAATAAAAATAACATATACTCTTTCTGTTCCATTGCGGGTGTAGTTTAGTGGTAGAATACCTGCCTTCCAAGCAGGGGACGGGAGTTCGATTCTCCCCACCCGCACTAATATATTTGACGTATACTAAAATAGAGAAAAAGTAATATCATTACTCTTCTTTTTATATCATATGAATTCTAAAGCAATACTTAAGCTTATACCCAAAAACGTATATAAAACCCTTTCTATACTAGAAGAGAGAGGTTTTGAGGCGTATCTTGTGGGTGGATGTGTTCGAGATTTAATACTCCAAAGAGCTCCAAATGATTGGGATATTACTACAAATGCGAACCCAGAAGAAATACAAAGTTGTTTTGAAAAAACAGTCTATGAAAACAATTTTGGAACAGTTGCTGTTGTTTATGAAGATGAAGAAGATATATCATGTCGTGTTATTGAAATTACTCCATATCGAATTGATGGTATATATACTGACGGACGTAGGCCAGACAGTGTTTCTTTTGGAAAAAGCCTTGAAGAAGATCTTGCAAGAAGAGATTTTAGGATAAATGCTATTGCGCTTGATGTTAAAGGAATATTGCACGATCCGTTTAATGGACAAGAGGATATAAAAAATAGACTTATTCAAACGGTTGGAAATCCAAAAGACAGGTTTAATGAAGATGTTTTGAGGGTTTTTAGAGCTGTTCGTTTTTCTGCTCAATTAGGATTTTTAGTTTCATATGAAACTAAGGAAGCAATAACAGACCTTGTTTTACATAAGAATTTGACTGTTTCACATGAAATCTCTTTGAGAAACGTATCTCCTGAGCGTATTCGCGACGAATTCTTAAAATTAATAGACGCTCCCTTTGCAAAAGAAGCTCTTATTTTTTCACGTGAAACAGGTATTCTAGATGAAATAATACCTGAATTTAAAGATAGTTTTGAATGTGAGCAAAATGGTGATCATATTTATGATGTTTGGAATCATTTGATAAATTCACTTGAGCATGCGACAAAGAAAGAGTACCCTCTTTTTATTAAAATATCAGCACTATTTCATGACATAGGAAAGCCAGCGACACGCAGATATGATTCATCTAAAAAAGACTATACTTTTTACGGACATGAGGTTGTAGGAGCTCAGATGACAAAGAAAATACTTACTCGACTTAAATTTCCAAGAGAAATAAGTGAAAAGATCGTCAAGCTTGTACGTTGGCATATGTTTTTTTCTGACACAGATCAAATTAGCATATCAGCAGTAAGAAGGATGATAAATAATGTTGGTCACGATCTTATTTGGAGCCTGATGGATGTTCGTATTTGTGATCGCATAGGAATGGGGCGCCCTAAAGAAGATCCATATAGGCTCAGAAAATACCACGCAATGATAGAGCAAGCTCTGCGTGACCCCATTTCAGTAAAACAATTAGCAATAAATGGAGATATTATGATCGCAGAGCTCGGCATGAAGCCAGGAAAAAGAATGGGGTGGATTTTGCAATCCTTATTAGAAGAAGTACTAGAAGATCCAGAAAAAAACACAAGAAAATATCTCGAAGAATATATACAAGAACTCGCCACTCTTTCTGACGAGGAATTAAAGAAAAAAGCAGAAAAAGGAAAAGAAAAACAACAAGAAGCTGAGAAAGATGAGTTAAAAAAGATACGAAGAAAACACAAAGTATAAAAAGTGTTTCACGTGAAAGAAAAACAGCTTAGCTCTGGTCTAATTCAATGAGTAGTGGGCAATGATCAGAGCCTTCTTGAAGCGTTTCATGTGAAATGCTTTTAATGCAGGGAAGAAAGGCTGGACTCATAAAGAAATAATCAATTCTCCATCCCACATTTCTTTCACGTGCTCGTGTTTTCACGTCCCAATAGGTATAAGAGTCTATTTTGTTGGGATATAAATGTCGAAATACATCAGTCCATCCATGATGCACAATCTCATCTATCCAAGCTCTTTCTTCTGGTAAAAAACCTGTATTTTTTTCATTTTCTTTTGGTCGAGCAATATCTATTTCAGTATGTGCTGTATTTATATCTCCACAAAAGATTATTTTTGGATATTTTTTCTTTAATTCTTCAATGTATTCTAAAAATAAATCATAAAAGGCAAGTTTGTATGAAAGGCGATCTGGGCCACCACCTCCGTTTGGAAAATAGCAGGTAATTAAGATAAAGTCTTTGAAGTAAGCAGTAAGCATTCGTCCTTGAGTGTCAAAATCAGGATTATCTGGAAAACCACCTTTTACCTCGAGTGGTTCTTCTTTTGAATATATGGCTACTCCGCTATAGCCTTTACGTTCTTGAGATGACCAAAAGTAACTGAAATAACCCTCAGGAGAAACAACTTCTTCAGAAAGTTGTTCTTTTTCAGCTTTTATTTCCTGAAAACAAATTATATCAGCATTGTATGAAAATATTTCCTTTAAATTACCCTTTCTTTCAATAGCGCGCAGGCCGTTTACATTCCAGTTGAGAATTTTCATATAGTCTTAAGTATAACAATTTCACGTGAAACATACAAATAAACTTGAAAAAGTGTTTCACGTGAAAGAAAAACAGCTTAGCTCTGGACTTTCTGAAGAAGATAGAGGCTATAAGTTGCGGGAGTTCCAGCACAAGGTATTGCAAGGGAATCTTCTTTTGCAATTTTAAAATCAGGAAATAGTTTTAAAATGTCTTCTTTTGAAAAAAAATTATAAGGAATATCAAAGAAATTTATAGTTTTATTTTCTTGCTCTTTTGGATATTTTCCTTTCCACTCCTTTGTTTCATCTGAAAGTGTAATTAATAGAAAAAAGCCATTATTTTTAACTACCCGTGTTACTTCTCGTGAATATTGCGTATGATCTTGTCTTGGAAGATGTTGCAAGAGACCAATATCTGTAGCAATATCAAAGCTGGTATCTACAAAAGGTATATCAAGAGCATCTCCTACTAAAAAACGTGCTCGTTCTGAAATATCACGCTCTTTAAGCTCTTCATTTGCTTTTTTTACTATTTCTTCAATATAATCAATGCCAATAACACGGAATTTTTGTCTCGCAAGAGATACAAGCCATGTTCCTCTACCTGATCCAATATCAAGGACAAGGCTCTCTTCAGGGAAAGAAGATAGAAAGGAAAGAGCTTTTTTCTCATAAGGAAGATGTGTCCATGTATCAGAACCACTCATATATGCTGCTTTCCAGAAAGATTGTAGGTTTTGTTCTTTCATTTATATTAATTATAGCAGGAGCATATCAAAAAACCTATATTATTTGACAGGAAATATAAAAAACACATTTCATAGAAAAAACGTTTCACGTGAAAGAAAAACAGCTTAGCTCTAAAAAACACCCTATTAAAAGGGTGTTTTTTTAAAATCAGTTTTTTGGACTATATAAATGTCTTGTCGAGAGAGTTTTACTTTTGTCCAAATTGGTCTTCGTAGAGTTTAATAGATTTTTCTACTGCTTCAAGAGCTTCTTTTTTGCCACTAATTCCAGGGATAGAGACAATGTCTTTCTCACCCTTTTTTAATTCTTTGTATGTTTCAAAGAAATGCTTGTATTCTTTAAGATTATGAGTGTTTATATCCTCAAGATCCTGTACATCGTCCCATCTCTTGTCTTCTGCCACAACAGCAATGATCTTGTAGTCTGATTCACCACCGTCAATCATCTCCATAACTGCCACAGGGCGAACTCGAACCAAGATACCTGTTGAAAGAGGAAAGGTCGAAAGAACCATTACATCGAGAGCATCTCCGTCATCCCACAGTGTTTGTGGCACAAAACCATAATCAAAAGGATATGGCGCAGAAGAGTAGTTTGCTCTATCAAGAGCTATGAGTCCCGTTTCCTTGTCTATCTCATATTTATTAGGAGAACCTGCTGGTATTTCAATAATAACATTAAGTTCGTGAGGTATATTGTCTCCACGAGAGACATCGTGCCATAAATTCATAGTAATATAGTGCTAATTAGTAATTATTCTTCTGATGGTGCAACCACTTTTTCAGTTTCCACTGCTTTTGTTTCTTCTGCTTCCTCTTCCTTTTCTTCAGATTCTTTAGAAGCAGATAGTTCTGCAACAGAATCTTCCTTTGCAGTTTCTTCAGGAGTAGGTTTTTCTTCAGCGGATTTCTTATTTACTTCTTCAGTAGAAGATATCTCTTCACTGGAAGCTTCTTTTTCAGCTTCAGCTTCCTTGAGAGCAACAGCTTCAGGTGAGATAACGTTGATTCTCCAGCCTGTAAGGCGTGCTGCAAGTCGAACATTTTGTCCTCCTTTACCAATAGCAAGAGAAAGCTGATCAGATGCAACCTCAACATGGGCAATATGCTCATTTTCGTCTATTTCAATAGCTAAAACTTGAGCTGGAGAAAGTGCATTTGCAATAAACTGCGCTACTTCTTCTTCCCATTCAATAATATCTATCTTTTCTCCGTTTAGTTCACTCATAACAGTAACCACTCGTATACCTTTTTGACCAACACATGAACCGATAGGATCCACATTTTCATCATGAGAAACAACAGCTATTTTAGAACGACTTCCTGGTTCTCGTGCAATAGCCTTGATCTCCACTACTCCATCTTGTATTTCAGGTGCTTCAATAGCAAAAAGTTCACGCAAAAAGTCAGAATGAGTACGAGATACTTTTAAAGAAACACCTTTTCCACCTTCTTCTACTTCATAAAGGTATGCTTTTATACGTCCACCTTGTCGAAAATTTTCGCCAGGTATTTGTTCTTCTCGAGGTAAAAAGGCTGTTGCACGTGAAATATCAATGAAAACATTACCTTTTTCTATCTTTTGAACTGTTCCATTGATGATTTCACCTTCACGTCCTTCATATTCATCGAGGACACTTTCTCGTTCTGCTTCTCTGATGCGTTGCAAAATAACCTGTTTTGCAGTTTGTGCTGCTATTCGTCCAAAATCTTCTTCTGGCTCAAGCTCAAAAGCTATTTCTCCCCCTGCTTCAACATCAGTTTTGATTTTTTTAGCATCATCAAGAAAGATATGTGCTTCTTCATTGTATCGCACACGCAAGTCACCATCTTCAAGGAGAGGTGAATCCTCATCTTCGCCAATAACATATACATCTTCTGGTGAAACGATTTTTTTCACTTGCTCGTATACCACTGTTCCTGTATTGAAATCAAGCTTTGCTCGTACTATTTGTCCTTTTTTTCCATAATCTTTTTTGTACGCTGCTGCCAATGACTGTTCTATAGCGTCTACTATCTTTTCTTTTGGAATCTTGCGCTCATCTTCTACTGCTTCGAGGGCAACATTCAATGCTTTTATATCTAACATATTTAGTTGTGTATTAAATTGTCTATTAAAAAAGCCCGATTTTATATCGGACAATTACTATATAAATATATCAGACAGATAAAAAAAGTCAATTAAAGTCTGCTGCATGAGTAGGAACTTTTCCACAGAATATTTTTTCAAATTTATATACTTTTTTTATATGCTATAATTTAAGTACAAAATTCATTATGCAAACACCAAACAATAATCAACAAAAAGATGTACTCGATGAACTCAACACTATAATGAGTGAAGCAGATACATCAGTACATAAAAAAGTAGTTATTACCGAAGAGCTCTCATTAGCTAGTCGTTCAAAATATTCTTTATATGTTGGAGTAGGAGTTCTCGTTCTTGTTGTTATTGCAGGGATTGTTGTTTATATTGACAGTAGGTCAAGCCGCATCGACGAAGGAATTTTCCCCGCTGAAGTTCAATACGATATTTTAGCAGAAAATAAGCGTCGGTCAGGAGAGGTAAATATTTCAGAAGACGAGCAACGTTCTATGTCAGAAGCAAGTTCATATTCAGGAGATGTACCTTTTTCTTTTGAAAACCTAGGTCAACGACATAAATAAACATATGACAAAAAAACTTACACAATTTTCAGTTTTTATTTTCTCACTACTTTGTATTGTGCTGTTCTCTATCTCTCTATCTCATGCTGCACCAAACGACCCATCAGGACCAGTAGAGACTCCAAAAGACAGCACTGATTCGACTTTGAATTCTGCACAAAACGTACTAGGCTGGGCATGGGGTGCAGAAAACAACGAAGGCTCATCTGGGGTGGGATGGATTAGTTTTAGTTCAGAAAATAATGTTTCTAATGATACTTCTGTAGGAGGAGGTCGTCATACTATAGCTCTTTCAGAAAACATAGTATCAAAAGCTCATGCACAAAACAGCACTGCTACTTATGGAGTAAGCATGGAAAGCAATACAGGCGATATGTCTGGATATTCTTGGAGTAGTAACTATGGATGGATTAGCTTCAATCCAGAAAGTGTCTCTGGCTGTCCAGGAACAGGATCTTGTGCCCCAAGACTTGATATTGCAAACGGAGAATTACGCGGATGGGCACGATACTGCAGTGTCTTTGTTTCAGGATGTTCCGGAGCATTAAAATCCCAAAACCAAAGAGGAACATGGGAAGGTTGGATATCTCTGAGTTGTAAAGACACAAGCTGTACTGAGCGTGTTGCCAAAAACACAAATACAGAAAATTCAAAAATATTTGCATTTTTATCTTCAAAAGTTCTCAAAATCAAAAACTTTTTTAATACAATAGTGCCTTATGTGAATGCGCAAACCTCTCAAGGAAAAAGTGAAGTAGGACAAGATCCTGGTTCTGATGAAAATGTTTCTTCTCAAATGGTTGGTAATTACGGCATATATTTAAATACATCTAACTCCTCAGAACAAAAACTAGAAGGATTCGCATGGTCAGGACATGCAGGATCTATTATGGATGGATGGATAGAATTCTCAGATGTTATTGTGGAGCTTGGTGACCCTGCTCTTTCTCTTTCTGCTGAACCTCTCGTGGCAACAGGACCATCATATGAAGTAAAACTCTTATGGAAATCCGATAATGAAAACAATTTTTCTTCATGTACTGCTAGCGCAGAAGATGTTTCTGGAAATCCTCTAGCAATAGATGATTGGAATGGATCTCTCTCTGCTTCTCAAATACCAAATAATACAAATGGATACGGCCCTTTTGAAATGTCTAACATTGTAGTTCCTCGAGACCCAACTATCTTTAAACTGAGCTGTATGGAAGCGGGTACTACTGTAGAGTCAAGAGTGCAGGTAGATTACTCAGAAGAAAATTCAGATGTGCTTCTTTCTGCTATAAGCCCTGTTTATAGTGGCCAAAATACAGAACTATCATGGCAAATATCACCTTTGGTAAATAGTTGTGAATTCTCTGTTATTCCATCTGCTCCAAAACCAGGAACTGTCACATCATCTGGGTCTGAGTCTGTGGGACCATTGAGTGCTATATCTTCAAACAAAACATATACATATACTATTACCTGCCAGACAGACAACGGAGAAGCTTCCAGTAGTACTATGGTAAACGTACTACAGTCGAGTATATCTCTATCAGGTGATTCTTGTGTGCTCAACAGTGGTGATATCGCACGCCTCTCTTGGAATGAAATACCAAACGGCTCATCTGTGAGTGGTTGTGATACAAACTGGGGAGGTTCTGTCCCATCATCAGGCACAGCGCAAATTCCTGTAAATAGCACCAAAGACTATTACATTAACTGTGATGATGGTATAGACTCCAATGTACACACCATAGAAGTCACCTCTCAGTGCTCAGGATCAGGTACTACTCCGGGTGATAATTTTAGATATATTGAGAGATAAGCTAATACACTACTTATTATATGAAAAAAATACAAAACACAAACAAAATACTTACTTTGCTAAAAACTGGATTTACTCTCGCTACTTTTCTGCTTGTAAGTGGTGTCTTGCATGGAGCATGGAGCCAGCCTAGCTGTGCTCCTCCGGAATGTAATGTAGCTTTACCTATAAATGCATCAAAAGATTTCCAGATCAAAGGAGGAGTGAGTTCCTCTGGGGGTCTTTCTATTGGAGGGCTTTTATCAAAAAATATAAATCTTATAGGTGGATTTGAAACATATTCACCAGGGTCTTCTACATCTGTTGGTCTTGAGGTGCTCGACACTGCTTCGTTTTACAATGATGCTACTTTTTCAGGAATAGTAGATTTTATATCTTTTCCAACTCCTGGACAAAAATATACCTCTAATGATACACTTTCTACTTATGATAATGCCGAAAACAACATAGTTTCTTTTGAAAGTGGTCTAAAAATAACTGGAAATGGTAATACATCTGGTAAATATTTAGGAACTTCAAATCAAAAAATAGCAATACAAGGATTAGGTAATACACAAGCTACTAGTTTTGATGAAACAAAATCACCTTCTGTAGTTACAGGGTGGCAAAAAACAGAAGAAGCCCAAAGAGAAATATCTCTTATTCCAAATCCTAGTAGTCCTGCTTCTCGAGTTGCATATGCTCAATATAATGCTAGCAAAGAACCTGACTATTGGTATCCTCATTCAGAAGATGGTGTATTTTATGGTGCAGTGCAATGTGCTGAAGATGAAGTTATGATTGGAGGGGGTGGTAGTTGTGATCTCCCTCAGAATCTTACTGATTATCCTAGAAATGATGATTTATATAATTATCAAGGTGCGTCATTCTCATATTCATTTACTGAAAATCTTTATTATGATTATTATAATTCAACATCATCACGTAAACCCGATGTTGCATGGATTAAGGAATGCGTTCGACCTAAAACAAACCCAAACTCCAGTAGTGCTATTGTAAGAGTGTGGGCGCTTTGTATAAAATAATATGAATATGAATATAAATAATAAAAAAAGCATCATAACACTCGTACTAGCTACTGTTTTGCTCGGAGGGATGTCTCTCGGAGCTGTTTCTTGGTCAGATAAACCATCATGTACTCCTCCTTTGTGTAATGCATCGTCACCTATAAATACTGATACTACTGATCAAGTTAAAGGATATCTTGAAAATGGGAAGATAGCTACAAATACTTCTATTGTTCGAGGCCTCGCTCGTGCGCGGGACTATCTCGCAGCAGACAACCTTAATATCAATGAGAAATCATCTTTTTCAGGTGCAGTAGAAATATTTGGAGATGTCTCTTTCTCTGGAGAAATGAAAATACCTTTTGATAAAATCGTTACAAATGGAGATACTCTTGATAGTCTATTTTATACAGATACTAACGGAGACGGTACCTTTTCACTTCAGGTTGCGCCTGATATTGCTATTAATGTTGTGTCACATAAAACAACATCCAATCCTAATACAAGTTGGAGACGAGCCTTATCTAGTGATTCTTATTCTAGCGGAACAAATACTATTTATACATCACATGTAGATGTTGGTTGCTTTCCTCAATTGCCTATTCTTATAGGTGGTGGTGGAAGTTGTGAAAATTCTTTTGCACTGAGAGAGCACTATAGTCATAATGCATCATATCCTATTTTCCAAAATGTATGGAGGCAAGAATGTGCTGCTGGGTCAGATACTGATGGTTCTTCTATCTCTGGTGAAACTCAAAGAAGTTATGCTTATGCAATTTGTAGTAAATAAATAATATGAAAAACACACTCAAAAAAATAATATTCTCAATTTTCATTACTAGCCTTTCTTTCTTTTTGCAGACAAGTGATACTTCTGCTGCAGAGGTAGGCTCTGGTGCTGTTGGTTTCAACCAGATTTGTTTCGCAGACACAAAAACAGATGGTTGTAGTGGTGGTATAAAAAGGAATTGGTGTCCAGAAAACTGCAACATCGCAGAGGATACATATACTGAACAAGACATACGAAGTATGTGTGGAGACAATACATGTCAGGCATGGGAGGCAGGAGCAGGATGGTTTGTTGAAGAAGGCTTGAAATCCGGCAACTATTATTTTGGAACAACATACGGAAGTACTCCAGGAAATCAATCTCCTGATAATATATATCGCTATAATCATCCTAATTACCCCAATCCAGCAACTGCTCCCCAGGGGCATGTAGATGGAACTTCACATGGATGGGCTTCTGGCAATGGACCATATAGTCAAGAAGGTAAAAATGAGACCTATGATGATATTATTGAATGGTTGCATGATTTTAGTAGTGGTGGTGGTGATGGAAACCTTAAAGAGGTTATTTTTCCAGGAGTATGGAAACCATCCATTGCAGGTAGTGGTTTTTGTGGATCAAGAGGTTGTTCGGAAACAGCAAAAGAAAACTGGGAACAAGAAATGGGAAATGGTGCTGTTGGGACTGTTGCAAAATACCCTTATGTTTATTCAAATGGAGAACAAGTAAGTTGTCCTCAGGATTGTACTGCTGTATGTAATTTTGATAACATATGTGATGTGAATATTGGAGAAAATATAAATAACTGTCCGAGTGACTGTTCTGGAAATCCACCGCCATCACCAACTACATGTGCAGACGGTACTGTAAAAGAGGACAATCCGTATGGGCAATGTCCTTGTGCTGGAGTAGTGCCTACAGCATACCCTGGAGACTATCCAGACGGACAATGTCCAGTTTCTGGAAGCTGTACATATCCTGCGGTGGGAGGTTGGGTGCAGCCCCTCAAATCTCCTTCACAGTGTCATATAGGTAGTCCTCTCTCAGAAAATTCACAAAACGAGTTCAAAGGTGTCGCTCTCAACGAAGGATCAATATCCGTAGGTACTTTGTATTCACGTACGAGTATCGAAGCAGGAGAGGTGAATGTGGGGGAAAAAGATTATATATTTCTTGACAAGCAAATTGAGTCAGACCTAGCTACTAATTTCAACATTTTCAAAAAATCTCTTTTCAAGGATATTGTATTTATGAACGACACAAATAGTAAAAGAAACAACCACTCAACTGCCACCTTCACCAACTTCGTCCGTCTCCCTTCTACTATCTTCATACCAAATTCCATCCCAGGAGCACTCTTGCGCGCAGACTCCACAGGTACTCTCGTGCCTACTGCCGTAGATACTTCTCTGCGTACTACCTTTATAGAGAGGACTCTCAAGGTAAGTGACACGACGACAGATAGCGGTCCAGGAAAGATAGGGACTATCACCTGTCCAGTATCTCATCCCGTAGTGCTCGGAGGAGGAGGAGCATGTCTCCAAGGAGATTTGTTCAAGCCTCGTCATGGAGAGCTCATGCCGACTGGTAGTGGATGGCAACTCCGCTGTAACGAAGTCAAAGTACGACAAAACGGATATGATGACGCTATGAAGCTCAGCCTTATCTGTGGAAAAGCAGAATAGGTATTGCTTTTATTCTAAAAATCTAGTATAGTAGTAAAGTTGTACTTTTACAACTTTAAAAAAAATAAACAAATGAAACGTAAAATTTCATTGTTTTTAATTTCTTTTTTTCTTTTTTCTTTTCTTGCTCAAACAAGCTTTGCTCAAAGTGAGTGGACTCCTTCAAATGATTTTGAAGGAAAATTAGTTAATGAAGAATCATATATTGTTCAAGACAATATAATGTATTTTAGTACCTATCCTCTTGGTAATGATACTTTGTTTATTTTAAACAAAGATACAAAAATTATTACTTCACTAGGTGTTTCAGTTTCGTATTATAATAAAATACAAAGCATTTTGAATAATACCTTGTATTTTATTGCCAATACTAGTGATGGACAGAGAGTTCGTTCATTAGATCTTTTAGATAAGATGATACCTCATGCAGAGGACATTGTTTTATCAATAGGAGGTGGATCTATTAGTAGCGTTCAATCTTTTGAAAAAAATGGAGTGACAAAACTCCTTCTTTTGGGAAAATTTACTTCTATTGAGACAAACAGTGGCGTATATACTATTACCAACTGCGCATCCATTGATCTTTCTACGGGTGTGGTGAATGCTCCACACAATCCATTTATGGATTTATGGACAAGAACAAGTAGGCCAATGTTGCGAAAAAATGGAAATGTTGTTTTTCAATCTAATCATGATGAATTATTTTTTGTCTACAATCCTCAGTTAGATTGCATTATAGAGGCAGACCAGTATTTTCCTGACAAGAGTATCTCTCGTGATATTATAGAAGAACCTGAGCTTATTGGTCAATTAAATGACGAAAGACTAGTGTTTAGTATTAAAAAAAGTGCTAAGAGTGGTTATGAGAATGGCAGTCTGGCTATTCAAGATACTGTAAACAACACCACTCATTATTATGGAGAAATATTATCAGAAATGTCTAGTGGATATGGTTTTTCTGTTATTGGTGATTATATCTATAGTACATATGATAACTTCTATCAAAATAATGGGGATAGAGTAATTGGCAACTATGTTACCAGGCTTAATCTTCAGACAGGCTTGTTTGAAGTTGTAGGTAGTGAGTTTTCACACAAACCAATAAAAGTATACGGTGACAGTATTTTATATGTTGACGTTCCTGATGGAAATTCATGGTTTGTAACGTATAAATTCAACACTGAAACCGGAATCTGGGAAAATTCTAAGGCAAAAAAACTTGGACTATATCCCAATCCAATAAGTAACGGAGAGGTATTGCACCTTTCCGAATCTGTAGATAACTATACTTTGTATGACAAGACTGGTAGAGCTATCAAAGCAAATAAAACAGAAACAAAGACCATTGATATACAAAACCTACCTGTAGGTATATACAATATCGTGGCTAGCAAAAAAGAAAAAGAAAAAACATTTACCGGACGATTCATCGTTAAGTAAATAAAAATTAAAAACTCTAAGAGGATGTCGCTTTCTCAGAAAGCCACGCCTCATCGTTAAAGCTTTTAGCTTTAAAAAGCTCACCTATCATAACCTTGAGCAGTTATGTGTAGTGTGAGCTTTTTTATTTACGAAATTTTTGAAAATGAGGTACAATGGAGATACATGTATATTCAAGAAGACAAGATTCGTGAGTTTATTATTGATAGTAATCTCATTACTCAAAAAGACTACGCAGTTGCTGAGCAAAAAGCCCAAAAAGGATCTCAGAGCACTCTCGAGATTCTTGTATCAGAAGGTATCATCTCGGACAATGATATGAGGCGTGTTCAGGCGTACGTTCTGGGAATACCCTTTATCTCACTCATGGGTCAGCATGTGGATTTTGATATTCTCTCACTCATCCCTGAGCCTATTGCAAAAGCCAACAACATAATAGCCTATAAGAAAAGTGAACAAGGTCTCGAAGTGGCGATGCTCGAAGTAGGGGATTTACACGTTCTTGATTTTATAAAGAAAAAGGTAGGACTCAGAATACTCCCTCGTCTTACTGACGAAGAAAGCTTGCGTGCAGTACTCCTACAGTACAAACAGTCCTTGCAGGCAGATTTTAATGACATCATTCAAAAAGAAGCAAAGGTGTCGATGAAGACTATTAAAGATGGAGAAGACGAGACAAGTGAAAAAGATCTTCAGCAAATGGCAGAAGATCTCCCAATCATCAAGATAGTAGAGACTCTCATCTCTCATGCTATTTTGCAAAATACATCAGATATACATATAGAACCCGAAGAAAAACAACTCATCGTGAGATATCGTATAGATGGTGTACTCCGCGACGCCATGATACTTCCAAAAGATACAGCTCCTGGTATCGTGGCACGTATTAAAGTTCTTTCGAGCTTGAAACTCGACGAAAAGAGACTTCCTCAAGATGGACGATTCAAGATAGAACAAGATGGACAGAAAGTTTCTTTCCGCGTCTCTACTCTCCCTACATATTATGGAGAAAAGGTCGTCATACGTATTTTGAAAGAAAACAAACAAGGATACTCTCTGGAAAAAATTGGTTTTTATGGAGAAGGTTTGGAAAAAGTGCACAAAGCAATGAATCACACGACAGGTCTCATCCTCGCAGCTGGACCTACTGGATCAGGTAAAACTACCACTCTGTATACTATGCTCGACATTCTTAATACCCCCGAGGTAAATATTTCAACAGTAGAAGATCCTATCGAATATCAGATGTCACGTATAAACCAAACACAAGTAAAACCTTCCATAGGTCTTACTTTCGCAAATGGACTACGTGCTCTTTTGAGACAAGATCCAGATATTATCATGGTGGGAGAGATTCGTGACAATGAGACAGCGTCTCTTGCTATGAACGCCGCTCTGACAGGGCACCTTGTGCTCTCTACTATTCACACCAACTCAGCGGCAGGTGCTCTTCCTCGTATGATTGATATGGGTATGGAACCTTTTCTTATTGTATCTACGTTGCGTACGGTGATTGCTCAAAGGCTCGTAAGAAAGCTCAGCTCATCAAAAGAAAAATACTTTTTAAGCAAAGAAGAACTCGCTCATCTCGGCGAGTTGATAGATCTTCCTCGAATGCTCTCTATCCTTAAAGCAGAAAAGGTAGTAGGTCAAAGTGATACATGGGCAGAGATTCCTTTTTATAGAGCAAGAAAGACTGACACTCACAAAGAAGAATATTTAGGACGTATCGGTATTCATGAGATATTGGAAATCTCTCCTACTATAAAGAATCTTGTAGTAGCCGGTGCTACTTCAGATGAAATACACGAACAAGCAAAAAAAGAAGGAATGATGACAATGCTCGAAGATGGTATTCTCAATGCTGTTCAGGGAAATACCACCACAGAAGAGGTGTTGAGAGTTATTTCAGAATAGAATTAAAATTAGCAAAAGAAGAAGAGAGAAAATTTCTCTCTTCTTTTTATATATAATTTGTTTTATACGTACAAATTAAGAAAATACGTTATAATAGAAGTAATGAAGATGCAATACTTTGAATATAAGGCAAAAAATACTGCTGGAAAAATAATAACTGGAGAAAAGGAAGTCTCTGGTAAATCTGATCTCGTAGAAGAGCTTGCTCGAGAGGGACTTATTCCTATTTCTATTTCTCTTAAAAAGTCACGCTCGGGAGATATTGACCTTTCACACTTTAAAATGTTTCAAAGAGTAAAACTCTCTGAAAAGATTGTCTTTACCAGAAATCTAGGAGGGATGCTCACAGCAGGGCTCACTGTCAATCGCTCTTTAGATATACTACAAAGACAAACCACTAACTTTTATTTTGGTAGAGCTATCTCTGATATATCTGAATCCATACAGGCAGGAGGAACGCTCTCTTCTGGTTTGAAAAAATATCCAAAGATATTCTCACCACTTTTTGTGGCAATGATGGAAGCAGGAGAAGAGTCTGGTTCTCTTCCAGAGTCTCTCGAACAGGTATCTATTCAGCTTGCAAAAGCTGCAAATTTACAGAGAAAGATCAAAGGAGCCATGATGTACCCATCTATTATTATGGGTGCGATGTTTTTGATTGGTATTCTTATGATGATTTTTGTTGTACCTACTCTCACTTCTACGTTTCTTGATCTTGGTGTACAGCTCCCAGGTAGTACACGTCTTGTTGTAGGTATATCTGATTTTTTGAGAAACAACACGCTTGTGTTCCTTGTCATGCTTGCTGGTGTTATCCTTGGTATTAAATATCTCTTTAAAATCCACTCCGTCACTGTTGCCTTCCAAAAATTTATTGTAAAAGTGCCAGTACTCGGTACTCTTGTAAAAGAAGTTCAAACAGCACAAACAGCACGAACTCTTTCCTCTCTTCTTTCATCAGGTGTCACAATGACAAATGCACTTGAGATTACAAAACGTGTTGTTCAAAACTATCACTACAAAAGAGTAATTCAAAAAGGTATTGATTCTATACAAAAAGGTATTCCTCTTTCAGTAGAGTTCAAAGCACATAGTAATCTCTATCCTGTAATGATGGGGGAAATGATGGAGGTTGGTGAAGAGACAGGAAACCTCTCTAAAATGCTAGAAGATATTGCTGTGTTTTATGAAGAAGAGGTTGATAATAAAACAAAAAACCTCTCTACTATCATAGAGCCTGTTCTTATGATATTCATTGGAGCCGCTGTTGGTTTTTTTGCAGTATCGATGATTACTCCGATGTACTCATTGCTCGATAATATATAGACATATATTATGTATTTTTATAAAAAAAGCATTAAAACAGGTTTCACATTACTTGAAATTATTGCAGGTATTGCCATCTTGGGTATTATTGCAGCGGTAGGTATTGGTAGCTTGTCTGATTTTAGAAAAGAGCAAAATTTTACAGGAACAATACAAGAGACCTTGGCTCTTATTTCAAATACAAAAGAAGACACTCTGGGGTCTAGAGGAGATACAAACTACGGAGTGCACTTTGAAGAAAGCAAGATAGTCGTTTTTGAAGGATCGAGTTATTCTTCATCAGATCCTGATAACAGAGAAACTCTTTTAGAAAACGACATCACTATAAGTGATATTAGTCTGACAAACAATGCCACAGAGATTGTCTTTGAAAGATTAACAGGAGATGTTGATGAAGTTGGAACTATTACTATATCCGATATATCTGGCAATGCAGTTACTATTACTATTGAGAGGACAGGTATTGTAAATATATAGCGTATGAATTTTCACTCAAAAAAAACAAAAGCAAAAGGTGTTGTACTCATTGAAGTGATTGTTGCTGTGAGTATTGTCACTCTTACTGTGTTTGCTCTCATTCTCTCTGTTCAAAAAGCATTATCACTCTCAGGGCATGCACTCCATCAAAGTAGAGCCAGCTTTCTTATGCAAGAAGGTGTGAATGCTCTTTATATTGTGAGAGATACAGGATGGTCTACCATAGATGGGCTTTCTCTTTCTACTGACTATTACTTGGAGTTTATTGGTGGAACGTGGACAGCCACATCGAGCCTTCAGACAATAGGAAAATATACTCGTACTTTTCAAATATCAAATGTAAATCGCAATATTCTCACTGACGATATTGCAAGCATTGGTCTTGATGATTCAAATACAAAAAAAGTAGATTTGTCTGTATCGTGGAGTGAAGGAGGTGAAGCATACAATGAGGAGATGTCCTTTTATTTGATTAATAGTTTTTCATCATAATATGTTGCAATCTCGCATGGTAAATCAAAAAGGTT
The DNA here is from genome assembly GCA_047614005.1 of Flavobacteriaceae bacterium. GTDB lineage: Bacteria > Patescibacteriota > Minisyncoccia > Phycocordibacterales > UBA1006 > JBLHIK01. The sequence continues at coordinate 38,813 of JBLHIK010000002.1, forward strand.
ACACTCTCGTAGAAATAATAGTCTATGTTGTTATTTTTTCTTTTGTAGGAGTTGCTCTGATCAATGTACTTATAAACCTTACAACTAATTTTGCCATAACTCGCATCAACAGAACATTGCAAGAAACAGGGACATCAGTATTGTCCCGCATAGAGAATGAAGTAAACAACGCATACACTGTTGATGTTGTTTATAGTAATCTCGGCGGACATCCTGGTGATTTGTATATATATAAAGATGAGTTTGAATCAAATACTCTTGTGCGTTTTTATATTGATAATGATGTGGTGTATATATCAGAAGATGATTCATTATTGGGGCCTTTGTCTTCATCGTCTGTAGATATTGATAATCTTATATTTGACCACATTGTCACTTCTCAAGGACAGGCTCTGCGCGTGAGCCTCTCTCTCTCTGCTTCGCAGGGAAGCATTACTCGTAGTGCTGATTTCTTTACTACTTTAATATTACGAGAAAGCTACTAATATGATACAAGCATTCAACAGACAAAAAGGAGCAGCAATGATTACTATGGTAATATTTTTTATCTTTGGATCACTTGCTGTGATGTTTGCTATTGCGCGGCCCGCACTCCAACAAATACAGTCATCGCAAACGCGAGTGCAATCTGTGTATGCAAATACTCTCGCTGAGAGTGGTTCAATGGATGCTTATTATCGTATTAATTCAGACATGACTATTGGCTCATCAGAGACCATTACATTAGATGGACATAGTGTTATTACAACTATCACTTCTCCCTCAGGTTCAGAGAGAGTGATTACTGCTGTTGCAGATGTAAAAAACCGTATTCGAAAAAACAATATGACTATGGGTAGAGGGATAAAAATACCTCTGACGATTACTGTCGTAACAGGAGCTGATGGTATTGTAATGAATCAAAATTCTACAATAACAGGCGAAGCATATTCAAATGGAATTATACAAGGATCAAGTGGAACTACTATTACAAAAAATGCCTCTGCTGTATCTTCTTCTGCTCCTATTGTTGATATTATAAATAATATACCCCCTATTCCAACGACAAGCGTGAGAGTAGGTGATACTGCTTCTACTGAAGACATTGCTCAAAGCATTGGATTTACAAATACTAATCCTTTTATGAAATTGCAGTTTTATATGAAAAAAATAGGAAATCCGGGAGATAGGAGTGTCTATATTGTAGAAGATAATCTTGGTACTCCATCTACTACTGTACTCGCAAGTGGTGTCTTGTATAGTCGATTTGTTACTAATGACTATTTTTGGGTGGACGTTACTATGTCTCCTAATTTTACACCGAATATTACAGATACTTATTGGATTGTGATAGATGGTGGAGTCAATAGTAGTAATTATTATGAAATTGGTACAAATCCTTTTACTCCACTAGGCAAGGCTCAAAGTGGTTCTTATGGAGAGAGCTGGGTAGACGTTGTTCCTTCAGGTATGGATATTGGATTTGCTACTATCTTGGGGACTCTTGATGGGTCTATTACTGATATAGATTCTATTGGAGAAGATGGACATGCTCATACTATTACAGGTAGTAGTCTGGATACTCCCGCTTCAAATAACTTCTACTGCCAGGTAGAAATTGGAAACAATGAATCTTGTAATACTTCTCGCACTAATCCTGGATCTCTAAATAATCCTCTCTCTTCTGGAAATATACAAGAATTTAAAGATGAAGCTGTTGCAGGTGGAACTATTCTTGTGCCATATACAGCACTAGTGAGCTCAAGTCTAGGGCCTAAAAAAATAGAAGGAGACCTTACAGTCAAAAATGGTGTTACTCTGACTCTCACAGGAACAATATGGGTGACAGGTGATATTATCCTTGAGAACAATAGTATTATCAAGCTCGATAATTCTATCTATGGTGGAACAGGTGGTGTTGTCGTTACTGATGGACAAGTTGATATAAAAAATAATGCATCATTGGAAGGTACAGGAACTACTGGGAGTTTCTTATTGCTCATTAGTACAAGTAGTTGCGATGAGAGTAATATTCTTACTTGTGGTGGAGCAAATGCGATTGATGTTTCTAATAATACAGAAGGTACTATCTTATATGCAGAAAATGGAACAGTAAGTTTTTCTAACAATGTTTCTACGACAGCAGCCTATGCAAAAAAACTATTTATGAAAAACAACTCAATGGTAACTGTTGATGGTTCCGTTAAAGATGCTCGTTTCACAGGAGGATCTGATAGTCCATGGGAGCTAGATACATGGAGAGAGATAGAGTAGTAGATGAAAAAAGAGAGCATGGTACAATAGCTATATGAAGAAAAAACGAAAAAAATATATTATTGGAAACTTAAAAATGAATCCATCTTCTAAAAAAGAAATGGAAAAGTTATTTTCTGGATCTCAAAAACTAGTAGCAAAACATTCATCCGTTGTTTCTGTCTCAGCCCTTCCTTTTATTTATTTAGATAAAGGTGTATCTCTCTCAAAATCTCTCAAAGTTTCAGCGCAAGATGTATCTGCTTTTAAAAATGGTGCATACACAGGTGAAGTATCAGCTGGTCAGCTCAAAGATATAAAAGTTTCTTACTGTATTGTAGGTCATTCTGAGAGAAGAGAGGCTGGAGAAAGTGATAGAGATGTTGCTCTAAAGATACAGCTTCTTTTAAAGGCAGGGATAATACCTATCGTATGTATCGGCGAAAAAGAAAGAGATCTTCAAGGTTTGTATATAAAAAATATTCGATTACAGATAAGACAGTCTCTTGAAGGGGTGCCAAAAAGTAAACTTAAAACTATTATATATGCATATGAACCATTATGGGCTATTGGTAAAGATGCAGAACGTCCAGCGACCACAGAAGAAGCAGGAGAGATGATTCGTGTTATTCGTCGTGAACTTGCAGATATTGCAGGAGTACCTACTGGGAAAAATGCAGTAATGCTCTATGGAGGTTCAGTAAAGCGCACCACTGCAAAGGAGCTTCTCATGGAAGATGGTATTGATGGATTTCTCATTGGTGGAGCGAGTCTTGATGCACAACACTTCGCAGATATCTCTCATATTGCACATACATTAAAATAATTTTCATATGAAGCACATTAAAGAACTACAAAACCTTAAAGGAAAGAAAGTGCTCGTGAGAGCTGATTTTAATGTACCTTTAGGTGGAGATGGTGTTGTAGATGAGCATGAAGCTTTTCGAATAAAAAAAGGAACACAGACTATTGAGTTTTTGCGTGATAGTGGTGCTCAGATTATTATTCTTTCTCATATTGGGAGAGATCCAGAGGAGAGCTTGTCGCCTATTGCGACATATTTGCAAAAGACTGATTTTCCAAATCTGAGATTCATTCCAGAGACATTGCCGACTGAAATAGCAATGAATGACGGTGATATAGTGATGCTTGAAAATCTGCGTTCGGATGAAAGAGAGGTTCTGGGCGATGTCGCTTTTGCAGAAGAGCTTTCAAGATATGCAGATATATATGTCAATGATGCGTTCGCAGTCTCTCACAGAAAACACGCATCGATAGTAGGCATCCCCCAGTATCTTCCTTCATATGTTGGTTTTCAGCTAGCACTCGAAATAGAAGAACTACATAAAGTGTATGTTGCAGAAGCCCATCCTTTTTTGTTTATACTCGGTGGTGCTAAAATAGAAACAAAACTACCTCTCATCGAGTCATATCTTTCAAAAGCAGACACTGTTTTTGTTGCAGGTGCTCTTATGAATACTTTGTTTTACAGCAGAGGAGATGAAGTGGGAGTATCTGTCTTTGATGATGGAGATTATGATTTGGAAAATGTAATGAAGAGTGATTCACTCATGCTACCTTTTGATGTGACAATAGAAAAAGATACTCAATCGAGCGAAATAGAGCTTTCTGATATGGCTTCTGATATGAAGATTGTAGACATTGGGAGTGGTTCTCTAAAAGCTCTTTCTGAAAAGATAAAAGAGGCAGGTTTGATTGTGTGGAATGGACCAATAGGCTGGTATGAAGGGGGATATGATCATATGACAAATGCTATTTTAGACATGTTGATTCAGAGCAATGCAAAAACTGTCATAGGTGGAGGCGATACCGTATCTCTTGTACAAAAGAAAAATGTTGAAGATAGACTCACTTTTGTTTCGACAGGTGGAGGCGCAATGCTCGAATACTTACATAAAGGAACACTTCCAGGTATAGAGGCCCTAGGATAAAAGCCTACTCTGTAATTTCATTACGAATAGAATCAGCGATGTTGTTCATGTGGGTATTGTTCTCGTATGCAAGATTGGGAAATCCTTTGAGATTGTCATCAAAGTATCGTGGAATGAGGTGAATATGCACATGAGGAATATCTGTTCCTGAAATAGAGATTTGTACATAGTCACAATTGAGAGCTTTTTTAATAGAAGGAATGAGTTTTTTTGCAAGAATAAAAATATCACCAGCAAGATCATCAGGCATATCTTGTACCCATACATAACCTTTTTCTTTTGGAATAATGAGAATATGTCCAAAAGACACAGGAAAAATATCCATAAAAGCAACAAAAGTATTATCTTCAAATACCTTAGTGCAGGACACATCTCCATCAATAATTTTTTCAAATACATTTTTCTCAGACATATCATTACTATATCATATTTTTTACACCACTCAAAAAAGGTACGAGGTCCGACCTCTCTCACTTGGCTCCATGCTTTTTTATTTTTTAGAGGTGTGTACGTGTTATACTTTTTTTGTGAACGAACTGATTGATAAAATTATGAATGATAGGGGTCTGAGTGATGAGACATTGCGTGCTGATTTTCTCAATCCTGACTATTCAAAGCTACACGACCCATTTCTCCTCAAAGGCATGGCTGTCTCTGTAAAGAGGATTGTAAAAGCTCTTAAGAAAAAAGAACATATTATCATATATGCTGATTATGATTGTGATGGAATACCCTCGAGTGTTCTTCTTTATGATTTCTTTACTTCTATTGGTCATGAAAATATAAGTGTATATATACCTGATCGAATGAAAGAGGGATATGGGCTACATATAGAAGCACTCGACAATCTAGCTCTCGAATATCCAAAAGCTCTCATGGTCACTGTTGACCTTGGTATCCGAAACGTAGAACAAGTTGCTCATGCAAAGAGTATTGGTTTTGATATTATTGTAACTGATCATCACATCCCTGGTGAAATTCTTCCTCTTGCAGACGCTATTATCAATCCCATGCAAAAGGACTGCGACTACCCTTTTTCTTTCTTGTGTGGAGCTGGTGTGGCTTTCAAGCTTGTTTGTGCACTACAGGAAACTCTCAAAGATACAGAATATGCACTCGATAAGGGGCAAGAAAAATGGCTTCTTGATATGGTAGGACTTGCAACACTTTCAGACATGGTTCCTCTTGTAGATGAAAATAGGATTTTTGCATACTTTGGAATGCTTGTTTTAAAAAAAGGAAAGCGTGATTCTGTGCGTGCTCTTGCAGAAGAGTCAAAACTCAAACTCAATACTGCTACCGAAGAAGATATTGCTTTTACTATTGTGCCACGTCTCAATGCTCCAGGACGCATGACTCATCCAAGGGAGTCGTTCGAACTTCTCATATCTTCTGGAGATACTTCAAAGCTCAAGGCAAAAGAGCTTGATGCTCTCAATACGAAAAGAAAAAATCTCGTAACAAAAATAGTGAAAAATGCAAAATCACGTCTGAAAAAAAGAGATATTGGAAAAGTCATCGTGATAGGTGATAGGGAATGGCCTGCTGGCGTACTGGGTCTGATTGCTCAGAAGATAACAGAAGAATACGATGTGCCTTCTTTTGTGTGGGGGACTGAAATTGATGGCGAATTCAAGGGATCATGTCGTGCTCCTCGTGATATACATCTCGTAAAGCTCATGGAAAAATGTAGTGATAGTTTTGTCCATTTTGGTGGACATAAGGGCGCAGGAGGATTTTCGGTGAGCGAAAATGCCGTGCACACTCTCGAGGAAGTACTCTCTGAAAATATTTCTTTTGCAGTAGAAATAGAGAAAGAAGATGAGCGTTCGATCTATATACTTCCTCTCGAGTACGTACATCGAGATTTTGTAAATCAGCTTCGAGCGATGGCTCCTTTTGGAGTAGGAAATGAAAAACCACTCTTTCAATGCTCGGGGCATATTCATAGAGTAGATACATTTGGAAAGACAAAAAACCACGCCTCTCTTTTTGTGAAAAACAGTACAGGAAATATTGTAAAAGTAATTTCTTTTTTTGCAGACGATAATGTACTCAATCAAAAAGAAGGAGATGAAATATCATTTCTAGCTCACATAGAAGAATCTCATTTTATGGGACGAAGCGAAGTACGACTGTCTTTAGTAAAAATCTTGTAAAAACAACAGAGTTTTTTTAAGTAAATTATTGCAGGAGGTTCGACCTCCTGCAATATAGTGGGTCTTACAAAATACTATTTTTAAAAACCCTTTTGCAATATGCGGAAGGGTTTTTTTATTTTCTATAAACTACGCTATACTACAGATATGAATTACGTTATTTTTACTGATGGTGCATCGAGGGGGAATCCAGGACCAGGGGGATTTGGATCTCTCGTCGTGTCTCCTCATTTTGTGTATGAGCTTGGAGGAAGAGAAGACATGACTACCAATAACCGCATGGAACTCTCTGCTGTTTTATATGCCCTGAAATCTCTCGATCCAACAGAAGCTGAAAAAGTGATGATCTATAGTGACTCGACATATGTGATCAAGGGTATGACCTCGTGGATTGAAAACTGGTATCGTAACAACTGGCAAACAAAAGCAAAAACAGATGTATCTAATCGTGACCTTTGGGAAAAGCTCTATGACGTTGCAAAAGAATTTAATATTTCATGGCAACACATCGAGGCTCACGCTGGAATAGCAGGAAATGAAAGAGCAGATACGATAGCAACAGCATTTGCAGACTTACTCGATTTTGAACTTTACAAAGGATCGTTTTCAGAATATATGGCAGGTACGACACTGGCTCAGCTACTTTCCAAAGATCCTTCACTTGCTTCTTCTCGTTCTTCGAAAAAGAGCTCATCTTCTAAAAAAGCCTACTCATATATATCTCTTGTGGGTGGAGTGTTGGTGCGTGACACTATTTGGGATGAATGCAAAGCTCGCGTCTCTGGAAAGAAAGCACTCTTTCGAAAAGCGACGAGCAAAGAGCATGAAAAAGAAATAGCGCAAGAATGGAAGGCAGACTACTCGTCTCTTGTTAATAGTTCTGATCTATAGGATATGAGGCTGGAGTATCTTCTCACTTGTTCTTTATGTGCGTGTGGTGGAGTTCTCTTGGGAATGCAGAAAGTATCTTTAGGTTCTCAAATTTCTTTTATTGTAAGTATTTCTCTTTTTCTTGTTTCGTTTTTTATTCTTCTTATAAGAATACACCATCTCAAGAAATCTTGTATTGGGGCTGGTGTATCACTTCTTCTTTTTATATTTTTCTTTCTGCGAACACTTTCAGTGCAAGAAATGACTCCTGATATTATTCTTGTTGAACATATTGGAAGCACTGTTGATATAAAAGGAGAGGTTGTCTCAGAAGTGAGTAATAGAAACAATTCCACACAAGCAACAGTAGAAGTACATGCTCTTCTGAGAGATAATATATGGAATACACTAGATCAAAATACTCGTGTACTTATACGAAGTCCGCTCTATGGTACATACGAATACGGTGATATAGTGCATGTTCGTGGAAAAATGAAAATACCTGAGGATTTTGAGACAGACTATTCTCGCACATTTGAATACAGGAACTATCTACGCAAGGATGATATTTTCTATACAATGTCTTTTGTTCAGTTGAAAATTTTGGAGAAAAAACACACGACTGGTTTATACAAAAATCTCCTTCAATTTAAAAACTCTTTCCTCTCTTCTCTGAATAAAAATATTCCACATCCAGAAAGCGCTCTTGCTGGAGGTATATTGCTCGGAGTAAAACAGTCACTTGGAAAGAATATTGAAAAAGTTTTTGTCGATACGGGACTCATTCATATTGTAGTCTTGTCTGGTTTCAATGTAGTTATTATTGTAAAGTTCTTTGAATATATTTTAGGATTTTTCTTGTCGAGGAAATATATATTTTGGCCGACAGTGATTGCTATTATACTTTTTGTTTTACTGGTGGGCGCTCAACCTCCTGTGCTTCGAGCGAGTATTATGGGTATTATAGGGCTACTTGCATTTCAAAAGGGAAGTAGATACGACATTGTGCGAGCCTTGATATTTGCAGGATTGATTATGGTGGCTATTAATCCGCGAATACTTCTGTGGGATGTTTCATTTCAGCTGTCTTTTCTTGCAACTCTTGGACTGATATTTCTCTCTCCTGTGGTAGAGAGATGGTTTCGCTGGATTGCATCAAAGAAACTTTTGCCTCTCAAAGAAGCTCTGGTTGCGACAGTGTGCGCGCAGATTGCGGTATTGCCTTTCTTGCTCTGGAAGATAGGGTTGCTCTCTACTATTGCTCCATTGGCAAACGCTCTAGTCATTCCTTTTATAGCACCTGCTATGGCAGCTTCTTTTGTGGTAGGTCTTGTGGGAATGTTTTCAGGAATACTTGCGAGTATTGTCGCAGTGCCCACGACATTACTGCTTTCAGGTGTAGTGAATCTTGCTTCTCTCTTGGCCTCACTTCCTTTTGCTACATTTGAGATTGTTCAGTTTCCTTTATGGTTTATGTTTCTTTGCTACGCTGGAATAATCACATGGATGTATCTATGGAATACAAAAAACCCTACGTAACAGATAGTGTATGCAGGGTTTTGAAATAGAATAAAAAATTAGACTAAAGATTCTTTTTGCTTGAATGCTCTAATACATTCTTGAGAATAATCTTCGAGAGCAGTAAGGTAGACTTTTCCTCCACTACCAGTTCGCTTTATGAAAACTTGTTCTTTCAAGTCTTCATATTTGTTTAAAGTGCTAAGTACTTCTGGTGAACTTTTTAGGTACAAAGTACCTAAAAAGTTATCATAATCTTTGCCTTTTTCATTTTTGCATAAATCTGCAACAAAACTTTTATTAGAAAAATCAACGCACCGGCAGCCTTTTAATCTGACTCCGTCTGAAATATTACTAAGATCATCAGGCAAGCCTAGATATTTTATTTTTAATAACGTGGTATAATCTTTAATCAAAACAATGAAGAAAAATATAAATCCAATTACTGATATAATACAAACTATCTCATCTATTTTATTGTTGCATGGATACCCTTTTGCAAAACACAAGGTAAGTGCTACTAGGATTATGACTAAAATCACTATCTTTCTTAGCATTTCATTTCTTTTATTCTTCATAACATATAATTTATGGGGTTATAAAAAGTCTCTCCAGAAATAGAAAAACCTTGTAAAACCCTATAAATATTTTTCAATGAAATTTGTACTTATCTTACCATATATTCAAAATAAAACAAGTGAGAGAGGTCGAACCCCGCTCACTTGTCTTTTCTTTGTTAATTTCCTGCGTTCGTATTATTGTTGTGCTGTTTTTTCAAATTCTTCATTGATATGTTCCCAGTTTACTTGAGAGAGATAGTCGTCGATATAATCTCCCTTGCCGCTTGGCTGATAGTCAGCGACAAAAGCATGTTCCCACATATCGATACCCACGACATACTGAGTAGAGTTGAGGTGTCCTAGATGCTGTTCGTCTATCCATGTGAGGAGGAGAGCGTCAGCGTCTTTATCATAGGCGAGCACTGCCCATCCGACACCACGCGTCTTTGCGAGCTGAGTAAATACAGATATAAAATTCTCAAAAGAGTTCCACTTCTCTTCTATTTTATTGCGGAGAATACCTTCTGGTATTTCTGTTGTTCCTCCGACGAGTGACTGAAAGTAGTATTCATGGTTTTTCATTCCGTTGTATTCGAAAGAAAAACGACGACCAAGCTCTGCTTTGATATAGTCAGAAAGAGATTCATTTTCGAGCTCTGCGAGAATCATGTTGGTGTTTTTTACATATCCTGCATACAGTCCTAAGTGTTCTTTTATAGTTTTTTGTGATATTCCTCTGAGGTCTGGGATTTCAAATGTTTTTTCTGTGTACATAAATAATATATTTAATGATAATGCATAGATTATAACATATGCTATTATCTTTATATGAAAAAGAAAAGAATCATAACTATCGCAGGAAAAGCAGGTAGTGGTAAATCCTCAACAGCAAAACAAAT
>JBLHIK010000003.1:0-39502 GCA_047614005.1 Flavobacteriaceae bacterium
TGGTGTTATTTTTATTGTAATTGTATCAAAAAGCACTTTTTGATTTTTGAGTCTGAGGTCTTGCTATTTTGAACAAAACATGCTTTAATAAGAGTAAATAATATAGATCGTCTATATTTTGAATTTGTAATTTATAAATTAAATAGCCATGAAGAAAAAAGAACTTGATTTACAGAACTTAAGTGCTGAAGATTTTCTAAAACTCTTAGAAGATAAAAAAGGCGACTTATCTAATGTGTACTATACTGTCATAGAAGCTGTGGTGATGAAAGGCATTTATTATTTCTCCATATCTCTAGGCAATGGAACTTTCAAAGGTGTATACAATTGCAATAATGCTATTTTTGAAAATATATACAATTGCAATAATGCTACTTTTAAAGATGTATACCATTGCGATGATGCTGCTTTTGAAAATGGATACCATTGCGATGATGCTGCTTTTGAAAATGGATACTATTGTGATAATGCTACTTTTAAAGATGGCTACTATTGTCATAATGCTACTTTTGAAAATGGATACTATTGTGATAATGCTACTTTTAAAGATGGCTACTATTGTCATAATGCTACTTTTGAAAATGGATACTATTGCGATAGTGGAACTTTCAAAGGTGTGTATTTTTGCGATAATGCTACTTTTAAAAATGGATACCATTGCCACAATGCTACTTTTGACAATGGATACTATTGCGATAATGCTACTTTTGATGGTCATTTTTACGCATATAATCATGCGAAAATAGGACAAGCATATTTCATGTGGAAAACGACAAAAGTCCATCTAGACTGGAGACAGCTTTAAAATCATTTTTTTTAAACAAATAAAACCTGTCTATGCAGTAAATAGACAGGTTTTTTTATATCAAATTTGATAAATCAAAAAAAACGTCGCCCGTAAGGGTGACGTTTTTTAGTATTTAAACTGTGTATCAAAAAGCACTTTTTGATTTTTGAGTCTGAGGTCTTGCTATTTTGAACAAAACATGCTTTAATAAGAGCAAATAATATAGATCGTCTATATTTTGAATTTGAAACTTGTAAAATAAATAACGATGGAAAAAGAAAATTTAATTGCGCAAGCATATAAAAAAGGTTGTTTGCATTTAATCAAAAAAAATTACCTACTGGAATGGCTAAAGGATAAGGATAGTGAAAAAATAATTGAGGTGTTTTCTAAAGAGAAAGATGGCGAAGTTTCTAAGGTATTAAGCTATCACTTACTTGAAACAATACAGGGTTTTGAAAAGATTAAATCTCTTTTTCTTAGTCTAACAAACTGGTTAAAAAGAAGAGAATTTACTCAATCTTTTTCAAATAATTTTTCTGCAGAAAATTTTATAAAATTAATTCATTCAGAGTCTATTGCTTGTATACAAAGTAGTCTTTTTGAAAAAATGAAAGAAGTACATCCTGACTACATTAGTAAAATCCCCATTACGCAAGTTGAACTTCTTTACAAAAACGAGAACTCTTTTCTTAAGATTCAAGATAAAAATTCTCTAAAGATGGCACTGTTGAGGACTAGCGATATAATCAGCATGTAATCTTATACATAATACAACCCGCGAAACAGATTTTCTGTTTCGACGGGTTTTCTTTTTATATCAAATCAAATTTGATAAATCAAAAAAACGTCGCCCGTAAGGGTGACGTTTTTTAGTATTTAAACTGTGTATTGAAAAGCACTTTTTGATTTTTGAAATAATTTAAGAAATATACTTTATTTTGTTTCGTTCCAGCCTTTGGTACCACCCAAAGGTCTTTCGTTTTCTTATCCCAGAAAACAAGGGGCTTGTTTATACTGTCAAACGCAGTTCATGTTTTCACATATGTATATACATATATATTCGACCCTTCCTTTTATATAAAATAAAAGGCGGTATTGAATTGTTCCACGACCAGCTTCCGCTAGCCGTGCCTTGTTACGACTTATTCCCTGTTACCGAACTTACCGTAGGCCCTCGCTAGGAGAGATTTCGGGTACTCCCGGCTCCCTTGAATTGACGGGCGGTGAGTACAAGACTCGGGAACGTATTCACCGCGGCTTGCTGATCCGCGATTACTAGCAATTCCGACTTCATGAGGTCGAGTTGCAGACCTCAATCCGAACTGAGGAATGGTTTAAAGGATTGGCTCAGTGTTACCACGTCGCGACCCGTTGTCCATCCCATTGTATTATGTGTGTAGCCCAAGACATCAAGGGACATGCTGACCTGGCGTCATCCTCTCCTTCCTCCCCGCCCCAAACAAATTTTCTTAAAAAGAAAACGTACTTAGGGCGAGGCAGTCTCGTGTGACACTTGTAACACACGATGAGGGTTGCGCTCGTTTCCCCACTTAAGGGGACAGTTCAAACCACGAGCTGACGACGGCCATGCATCACCTGTTTAGCAGCCCGAAGGCGATAATAGTTTCTTACTATCTTCCACTAAATGTCTAGTCTTGGTGAGGTTTTTCGGTTAATATCGAATTAAACCACATAATCCACTGCTTGTGCGAGTCCCCGTCTATTCCTTTGAGTTTTAAGCTTGCGCTCGTACTTCCCAGGCGGTTCTCTTATCGCGTTAGCTTAGCCTCCCAGAGGGTCGATGCTCCAGAAAGCGAGAGAACAACGTTTAGGGCCAGGACTACGGGGGTATCTAATCCCCTTCGCTACCCTGGCTTTCGTGCCTCAGTGTCAGAAATGTACCAGTATACTGCCTTCGCTTTTGGTGTTCCCCATAATATCAACGGATTTCACCCCTACACTATGAGTTCCGTATACCTCTTACATTCTCTAGTTTAGCCGTTTCTTTTGCTGTCCTCAGGTTGAGCCCGAGTCTTTAACAAAAGACTAACTAAACCACCTACGCACCCTTTACGCCCAGTGATTCCGGATAACGCTTGGGGTCCACGTATTACCGCTCCTGCTGGCACGTGGTTAGGAACCCCTTATTCATATGGTAACGTCAAAAATTTCCTCCCATATAAAAGATCTTTACATACCGAAATACTTCATCAATCACGCGGCATCGCTCCGTCACACTTTCGTGCATTGCGGAAGATTCTCGACTGCAGCCACCCGTAGGTGTTTGGCCAGTGTCTCAGTGCCAATGGTGGGGGTCAGGCTCTCACCTCCCCTACGCGTCATAGCCTTGGTAGTCCATTACACTACCAACAAGCTGATACGAAGCAGGCCGATCCGAAAGCGAAAAAACTTTCCTCCGTAGAGATATCAGGTATTAATCCATCTTTCGATGGGCTGTTCCTGACTTTCGGGCACGTTCCTACCTGTTACTACCCCGTTTGCCGGTCCGTCCGAAGACGTCCCTCGACTTGCATGCCTTATCCATGCCGCCAGCGTTCATCCTGAGCTAGGATCAAACTCTAATTAAAAGACTAGGTTCTAAATGAAAACTACTAAGTAGATGTACATTTAGAATGGATTGTCTTGAAACGAAACAAAATAAAATATATTTACTTTGTTATTTCTTGTTTGTTATTTTGAAATATATTGTGAGTTGTTAACACAATATATTTCATGTTGATTATTTCAATCATCATTTAGGTTTTGGAATATATCTCCTCGCTGATACAAAAGTGGTTTACCTCTAAGTATCGTAAGATATATTCCGGTGCTTTTCAATTGACAATTTACAGTGCTATTCAGGAAACAATGTGTAACCTGATGCGTGAGCTATTATACACGTAGAACAAACCATGTCAAATGATTTTGTGGAGAAAATAATATATCTACTTCACACTACATTTATCACTTCTGCGCAAGCCTCCTTATGTGAACTTTTGCTAAGATTTTTGACAAGATTCAACCTTAATAAAAAGTTATTTTACAAACAAAAAAAGAGCCGTGAGGCTCTTTTTTTTACATGATTATTTCAAAAAATTGTAATCATTTTTTTAATATTAATTAAAAGAATTACGTGCTGATGTTTCGTTTAATAAAATAAGAGCATCATAAAATTTTTTAGTAAATTTTGCTTTATGATTTTTTTCATAATATTCCAATTGATTTATAGTAGCTTTTCGAATACTTTTTACAAATCTACTTTGTTCAGTTTCTCTCTCTTTACCTTCAAGTTGAACATCTATATCTTTAATATTCTTAGTTTCTTGTTTTGAGGTTGGAAATTGCTCTTTCATATCTGCATTATATACTACTCTTGTAAATCTTCAAAGTATTGTGCTTCTTCTTCAAATAAATCTTCCCAGAGAGTGTAGTCTTTGTGCTGTATTGCTTCTTCTTTTTGTCTTTGAATAGAAGTAAATTTTGATATATTTTCTTTTTGAGAAAATATCAAATCAATAAAAAGCATTTTGGATTCGTGGTCTTCTACTTGGGAAAGTTTGCGTTCCCAAAAAGCCCTATCCTCTGTGGAAAGTGCGACGCGCGATAATAGCATTGTATATTCATCCGTACTCATAAACTAAGTATAGCAAAAAAATAAAAACATGTAGTTCTTTTTACACAGAAAAAATGACAGGGGAATCTCCTCGAGATTTTATAAAAAGTGTGAGAGGTCGGACCTCTCACACTTTTTATAAAACTGGTTTTACTTTTTTAGAATATCTCGAATATCAGAAAGAATAAGCTCCTCTCTCGATGGTTTGTAAGTTTCTTTTGGTTTATCGTCTTCTTCTCTCTTAAGCCTATTGATACCTTTTATCACTACAAATAGACCAAAGGAAACTATAGCAAAAGCAAGAAGCGCGTTTATAAACAAACCATATCCCAGAGCTACTCCTCCAGCAGAACGAATAGCAGATATTGAAGTCATATCAATACCTTCTATTGTAGGCATGCGTAATATCATAAAGAGGTTTGAAAAATCTGGACTCTTGAAGATTCCAGAAACAATAGGCATCAGAACATCGTCTACGAGAGATTTTATAACTGTACCAAATGCAACACCAATAACTATACCTACAGACATATCTATCATGTTGCCTTTAATAGCAAATGTTTTGAATTCTTTAAATATCTTTTTCATGTTTTTGAATTTTAATTTTTCTGTAGCCAATCAATCATTTCTTGATATGTTCCTGGACCAGGTTCACCATCAGAAGTAATACCTGCTGACTTTTGAAAAGCAACAATGCTTGCCTTTGTGCCATTTCCAAAATCGTTGTCGATGCGTGCATCTTTTCCTTCGAAAACATTTAAGAATTTTTGGACAGTACCGACGCGTGTCCCCCTTGATCCTACTTTCATGACAACCTTGTCGTCAATGAGTTTGTCTAGCTCAGTTATAAGAGCGTTATGTTCAGTTGAAGGAACTACTTCGCTCTTCACCTCATCTTGTTTTGTGTCGGGAGATATTTCTTCCTCTTCTTCTATTTGAATATCAGGTAAGGGATCACTCTCCACCTCTTCTTTTTTAATATCTTGTACGAGAAATTCATCCCCTTTTTCTAAACCGTATACAGCCATAACCCCAAGAAAAACTAAAATACCGATACAGAGAAAATAAAAGACGAAAGATTTGATTTGTTCTTTATGCATATATCTATTGTATCAAATTTTTTTATATCTGTACAAGAAAAAATACACCATTGTGAATATGGTGTATTTTTTAAAATTATATAGACATAGTAAAACTACATCATTCCTGGCATTCCTCCACCCATAGGTGGCATTGGCATGTCCTCCTTTGGCTCATCAGCTACAGCAGCTTCTGTTGTGAGAAAAATACCTGCCGCAGATGCAGCATTTTGGACCGCTGTACGTGTTACTTTTACAGGATCTATAATTCCTTCTGCTATCATATCGGCAACGAGAACATCATCAAGTGCATTGTAACCACTTGATTCTTTTTTATCTTGTACTTCTTTTACTATGAGGGATCCATCATCTTTTCCTGCATTGATAGCTATTTGTCGAAGTGGTTTTGTGAGCGCTTCTACGAGGATATCATATCCTATTTGCTCATCAGCATTCTTCATCTTCTTTCCTTCAAGAAGAGCAGACACATGAGTCAGAGCAGAGCCTCCACCAGAGACGATACCTTCCTCTATGGCAGCTTTTGTTGCTGATACCGCATCTTCTATCTTAAGCTTGA
This sequence comes from Flavobacteriaceae bacterium, assembly GCA_047614005.1. Taxonomy (GTDB): domain Bacteria; phylum Patescibacteriota; class Minisyncoccia; order Phycocordibacterales; family UBA1006; genus JBLHIK01. The sequence goes on from JBLHIK010000003.1 coordinate 6,060, forward strand.
GATACTTCATCTCTGTCTCTGTAGCAGCTCCTACGCGTATCACTGCAATACCTCCAGAAAGTTTTCCAATACGTTCACCGAGTTTTTCTTTATCAAATTTAGATTCAATATTTTCTAATTGAGATCTCATCATCGAGATACGGTCATCGATGCTTTTCTTATCACCTTTTCCACCTACGATGAGAGTAGAGTCTTTTGTAGCAGTTACTCGGGACGCAGAGCCAAGTACACTCATATCCATTTCTTCGAGCTTCATTCCGAGCTCTTCAGAGACGACAGTAGCCCCAACAGTCGCCGCTATATCATGAAGCATTTCTTTTTTACGATCTCCAAAACCAGGAGCCTTTATAGCGAGCACATTGAAAGCTCCTCTCATCTTGTTGACAACAAAAGTAGTAAGAGCCTCTCCTTCTATAGAGTCAGCAATAATCACAATATCTTTTTTACCTGTTTGTGCGAGAGATTCTAGGAGAGGAACAATATCTTTTACTGCACTTATCTTCATGTCGGTTACGAGGATTGAAGCGTTTTTATATTCTGATTCCATTCTCTCTGTGTCAGTTATCATATAAGGAGAAACATAGCCATTGTCTATTTTCATTCCTTTTACCACATCACTCTCTATTCCAAAAGTCTGAGCTTCCTCCACTGTCACTACCCCGTCTTCTCCTACTTTTTCAATAGTTTCAGCGATGATTTTTCCAATCTGGTCACTTTCAGCAGAGATAGTGGCAACCTGCTGTATGTCTTTTTTTCCTTTGATTGGTTTTGCCATATCATAAAGAGCCTTCACTGTATCAGCACTTGCCTTTTCGATACCACGTCTCATTGCAAGAGGACTCACTCCTCCTTCAGCATGTCGCATACCCTCGTCAACAATAGCTTGCATAAGAACTACTGAAGTAGTCGTACCATCTCCAGCGCTTTCGTTTGTTTTACTTGCAACTTCTTTGATAATTTCTGCACCCATGTTTTCGAATTTATCTTTAAGTTCAATTTCTCTTGCAATAGAAACACCATCGTTGGTAATAGTCGGACCACCAAAACTTTTCTCGAGTACTACATTTCGTCCCTTAGGACCTATCGTGACCTTTACAGTATTTGCTACTGCATCAATACCTCTCTTGAGAGCTAGTCTCGCCTCTTTGTTAAATAAAATTTGTTTTGCCATAGAATATAAAAGTTACTAATAAATTATTTAAGAATTGCTAAAATATTATCTTCTCGAACGATAAGATATTTTTCTCCCTCTACCTCTATTTCATCAGGACCATATTTTGCAAACAAAACAGTATCTCCTACAGATACATTCACAGGGATAGTAGTCCCGTCATCTTTCATTTTACCAGGACCCACAGCTATCACTTCTCCTTGTTCTTTTTTCTCTTCTTGAGTTGAAGCAGGAAGGATAATACCTGACGCTGTGACGGTGTCTACTGTTTGTGGTTTTACTAACACTCTATCTCCAAGTGGAGTAATACTAATATTTTTTGACATAATTAATTTATTAACTAAACATATATATCATCCATATATGTATTCTTATAATACGAGACCTATTGTATACGCAACACAAATGATGTCAAATCACCTCAACAAGTTTTGAACTAAAGTGATGACCTTTTACGATACGCAAGTTTGCGGGTAGTACTCCTATCTCACCTGCGAGTAGCTCCAGAATTCTTTTATTTGCAAGATTGCGTTCTGCTAGCTCTTTTACTGATACGAGATATTCGTCAACACTCATGCGCTCTATGTATTCTTTCTTTGCTTTTGTGACAACCTTCACTCTTAAATACATAGACTCCTATCTACTATGAAATAGGAAAAGTAAATTTTCCATCTTTGTAGATAATCATCTCTCGTCCGTCTTGAAGAATAGCCGTGACTGTCCTGCGTGTCGTTGAAATAATATCAGTGTGAACTGATGATTCATTGTAACCGAGTTTTTCCCATTCACTTTTCTTCACTTTGGAAGCGTCTCCTTTATAACAACCACTTCTATATGCATTTCCAAGAGCAAGGTGAGTATTACCATATACACCTCCTGTATTTTCATCATAGAGTGTCTCTCCCATGAATTTGGTGATCTTTGACATGCGAGCATCAGTCAGAGAATACTCCCCTACTTTATCTGCATTTTTTGTAGCTATCATAGCTTTGAGTACTTTTTCATTTTTTGTTGCACTACTCTTTATCACCTTCCCTTTTTTAAAGCGAAGCTCTATTCCTTCTATTTTATTTCCATATCGATAGAGAGGTTCGGAAAATCTCACCCACCCTTCTGTACGTCTCCAATCAGGAGAAGTAAAGCATTCAAAGCTTGGAATATTTCTCCCTGTGCCTGCTTGCCATGCGCTCTTAGGAGAAAGGCCAATATGCAAATCAATATCAGGTCCTTCTATGTGCATAGTATCGATACACAAGTCATTGAGCTTTTCCTGAATAGTGCGAAGTGAACGAAGTGTCTTTTTCCATTCTTCTTTTGAATCTTTCTTATTGAGAAAACATGCTTTTATAATCTGCGCCCAATAATCTTTCTGAGAGAGACCAGCCTCTTGTGCCATTGATTGCGTTCCATAGAGAGCAAGTGTCCACGTAAAGTTTTCTTTATCTTCTTTGTCGCTCAACCAATCAAAAAGAGGCTTACGCGCTTCTCCTATTTTCATTATTTTTTTAGTATCAACGCCTTTGAGTTCATCTTTGTCTGTCTCTGAAATAATATAAATACTATGATCAATTACTTCAGCAAATGCTTTCCAGTATTTCTCAGGGAAAAATTCCAACTGATGCTTTTGAGCGTGAGTATAGAAATCTTTAGAAATATTATATTTCGCATCTGTAGAAGGAACAAAGAAAGGCAATACATGCCCACCCCTCTTCCATACTGCAACACATACCTCTCTATAGAGAGGCTTTGCAACCTCGGGACACACAACACGCACGACAGCTCCTTTTTTCAGGGGCTTTCCTTCATTCAGAGCAAAGTTTACAAGCACGTCTGCATACTTTTCTAATATTTTTTTACTTGGTGTATATTCTTTTTCCATATTTCTACAATATCACTATTAATTTACACTACTCAATCTCTTTTCTCTTTTTTCTTTAAGAAAACGAATAAGATAATAGACAATCAAAATTCCCCATAGTGAGAAAAATATCTGAGGCGTTCCCCATGGAATACCTATAGGTAGAGTGTATGTTGAAAGTGGAAAGAGAAAAGGTGTCGGAAAGAAATCAGGAGAGTGAAGTGGTATATCCATAATAATATGAAGTGGCCACGCAAAGAGAGGTAGCCACCATTTTTTAGATATCACGCGCACAAGTAAAAGTACGCAAAGAAATATAATGAGACTATGTGAAAAATTATAAATATAAGCAGAGAGATCAAGATTCCCCATTCCCGAATGATGTCCTCCGTGACCATTAAAAATTCCTATAAAAAAAGATGGTGCAAAAGCAATGAAGTCTGGCAAAATACCAAACAAAAAAGCCCACCAGAAAAAACGCTTCCTTTTCTCTTTTGGGATTTTATTTCTCAATGCTTTTGAAAGAGCTCCTCCATATAAACCATGTGCAAGTATATCCATTTAAAAAGTATAACATTAAAATATTTATAAGTGTCCTATCTTTGAATGTGTATATCATTCAACTTGCATAATAAAAGCTTTTATGTACAATACCACCTATGAATACAATTATTCCATGGCTACAGATAGTAGTTGTCGTTATCCTTGTCGTATCAGTTCTCCTACAACAAACAGGCGCAGGCCTTGGAGGAGCTCTTGGCGGAGGATCAGATGCTGGTAGCAATTTCCACACACGACGAGGACCAGAAAAAGTACTATTCTATGTTACTATAGTAACAGGAATTATTTTTACACTGCTTTCTATTATGACGCTTTTTATATAGTCTTCTAAAGATTATATCTATATAAGAACGTACTGTAAGAATGTTACAGAGGTATTTCTTCTGTTTCCATGAAATAATATATTTTAATTTATCATTAATTTATCACATACTAACTTTATATATGGGAAAATTCACAACACTACGTGCAAATCTCTTGCGAGCTGTACGAACACTCTCTCATCGAGAATGGTTTGGTTTTATGACACTAGTCTTTATTGCGCTTTTAAGCATGCTTGTTCTTGCAGGAGCAGCTTATAGGCTACATACAGTAGAAACACCATCGAGCGGAGGAACTCTCCACGAAGGGTTTATTGGATCACCTAACATCATAAATCCAGTATTGAGCAATACCGATATAGATCAGTCTGTATCAACACTTGTCTTTTCTGGACTCATGAGACTCGACCCAGAAACAAGAACATACACACCTGACCTTGCAGAAGGATACACTCTCTCTGAAGATGAAAAAACATACACTTTTATTCTCAAAGACAATCTTGTATTTCATGACAATACACCTATCTCTACTCAAGACATTGCACTGACTATAGAACTTGTGCAAAACAGAAGTGTAGAGAGTCCTCTTTTTACGCGTTGGCAAGGAGTACAAGTAGATGTCATAAACGAAAAAACCATCAGCTTTACTCTAGAAAATAAATATGGTGAATTTCTCCAAAACACCACTCTTGGAATTCTCCCTCATCATATTTGGTCACAAATACCAACAGACCAAATAGAGAAGGCGAGTACTCTTGAATTCCCTATAGGTAGTGGTCCTTTCAAAGTTCACAATATAGAAAGAGATTCTACAGGAATTATTACACGGATAGATATGAAGCGTTTTAAGTCATTTGCTCTTGGAACACCTTATCTTAAGAAAGTAGAGTTATTATTTTTTCCGAATGAATCAAAGCTCATAAAAGCTCTTAATAAAAACAACATAGACAGAGCAATAGCCCTTTCTCCTCAGTCCCTCGAAGAACTTTCAAAAGATATAAAAATAAGCACACATCCTCTTTCTCGCATCTTTTCACTCTTTATTAATACAAGCGAAAATGAAGCTCTCAAAGAAAAAGAAGTTCGTGAACTTCTTGAAAAGATGATAGATAAAGAAGATCTTATATCAACATCACTGAATGGATTTGGGATACCTGCAAACAGCCCCCTTCCGTCATATACTCCTACTGAAGAAAAATTCCTTGTCTCAGTAGAAGATTTTATAGAAAACTCAAAGAAGATCTCACTCAACGAAGAAGGAACAGTACTATATGACTCAAAGCCTATCTCTTTTACTATTAGCACTGCTGATACTAACGAACTTGTATCAGGTGCTGAATATATAAAAGAAAAACTTTCACCTTATGGTATAAATGTTACTCTTGCTGTTTTTGAAACAGGAACATTAACACAAGAAATCATACGAACAAGAAGATACGAAGTCCTTCTCTTTGGTCAAATCATACAACAATATTCAGACCTCTTTGCATTCTGGCATTCTTCTCAAAGAAATGACCCTGGTTTAAATATTGCCCTTCTTACAGATTCTGATCTTGATACTACACTAGAAAAATTTGTAGAAACAAGCAACGAGGAAGAGAGAAAAAAACTGTTAGAAAAAATACATACGAGCATCACAGAGGACACTCGAACTATTTTTCTCTATCAGCCAGAACTCATAATGGGAGAGCAAAAAAACCTCACCTCACACAATTCAAAATATACATTTATCAATAACTCATCAGAGAGACTGATAAACATATATAAAGAATTCAAGAGAACTCATCGCAAATGGAAACAATAAATTATTAAACATTATTATAAATATCAATACTAAAACAACATGACAGATTACAATAGGCAAAGAGAACAGAACAGTGGAGACGATACACTCAATAAAGCAATAAAGAAAATCATACCAAAGCAAGCACGAACAGCAAAAGGTACGAGAAATCAACAGCAACAAAACCAGCAAGGACAATACAGCGGTGGTAATAAAAGAAACATAATAAAGACACCAAAGCCTGCTAAAAGGACTCCTATGCGTCGTCGAAGAAATCCTCTTCCACGAAAAGCAGTGTATAATGTGCCACCACTTGCTCCAAACACTATCCGAATAGTTCCTCTTGGAGGAACAGAGGAGATTGGGCGAAACATGACTCTTGTTGAATACAATGATCAAATTATTGTTATTGATGCAGGTATTGAATTTACTGATGCTGATACACCAGGAGTTGATTATATTATTCCAAACACAACATACCTTGAAGAGCGAAAACATCTCATCAAAGCTGTTGTGATCACTCATGGTCACCTCGACCACATCGGTGCATTACCTTACCTTATAGAAAAAATAGGAAATCCTCCTATCTACTGTCGCGAATTTGGTGCTCTTCTAATCAAGCGTAAGCTAGCAGAATTTCCACAACTTCCCCCTATCAACATAAAGATTGTTGAAAAAGATGATGGTTCTCTCAAAATCACAGATGATCTATCTGTAACTTTCTTTGGACTTACTCACTCTATTCCTGACTCTACAGGTGTGATCATAGAAACTCCTTTTGGAGATATTATATCTACAGGAGATGTGCGTGTTGAAAATATTGATGGAATACCAGTGCAAAAAGAAATTGATCAGTATAAATTCCTTGCAGATCGAAATGTACTTCTCATGACTATGGACTCGACAGGTATTACTGATCCGGGATGGTCTCAATCAGAAGAACGCGTACTTGATAACCTTGATGAGATTATTCGTACAGCAAAAGGACGTATCATACTTGCTACGTTTGCTTCTCAAGTAGAGCGTATTATTTCAATACTTGAAAGTGCTAAAAAGTATGGACGTGTTGTTGTCATAGAAGGACGAAGCATGAAGATGAATGTATCTATTGTAGAGGAGCTCAAGCTCACTGATCTTTCTCATATTATTGAACCAGAATACATGGATGACTATCCACCTCACAAGCTCATTATGATCGCTACAGGTGGTCAAGGAGAAGAGTTTGCCGCGCTTTCACGTATAGCAAACAAGACACACAAAAGCATCCGCCTCACCTCTCTCGATACAGTGATTCTTTCATCATCTATTATTCCAGGGAACGAAGCTGCTATTGATAAACTCAAAGACAACCTTTATCGCTCTGACGCACATGTTCTTACATATATAGACTCTATGGTGCATGCATCAGGACACGGACGACGAGACGAGCTTGCATGGATCCATACACAGATACCTTACAAATACTTCATGCCAATCCATGGACATCATTATCGGCTCAAAATGCACAAAGAGCTTGCTATAAAGCTCGGAGCTCAAGAAGATAGAGTGATCGTTCCAGACAACGGAAGTATTATTGAAATAAGCAACAATGGAGACACTATAATATTGAGAGATGAAAAAGTACCAGCTGAGAAAATAACAATCGATGGTACGAAGATCTCAGAGAGACAAGAGCTCGTACTTCGAGATCGAAAGATACTTGCAAATGACGGTATCTTCGTTATCGTTGCAACTCTCAACATGAAGACAAAGAAACTCAAGAAATCTCCTGATATTATTTCTCGAGGATTTGTCTATCTCAAAGAAGAACGAGATCTTCTCAAAGATTCAAGAAATCTTGTAAAGAGACTTGTAGAAGGTGCTGCTGAAAAAAGTAAACCAATAGACTTTGATAGACTCAAAGACGATATTACAAAGAAGCTCACTCAGTTCCTTTTCCAAAAAACTCAAAAGGAACCTCTTATCATTCCTGTGGTGATTGTTGCGTAAGACACAACACTCAAATAAATAAAAACGCTTTCCTTATGAACAAAAACAGAGCTTTCGCTCTGTTTTTGGTATCTGCGGGTCTTGGACTCGCTTATTCTCGTGGATATTTTCCTTCATGTATTCGGAAAATATCTCACTCCCTTAGGCTACACTCGGCCATTCACCCTTCCTTTCAGTCAGGTCGGCTTCGCATGGCCTCGGTTTCGAGTCCTCGTGGACTCTCGCAAAAGCAAACGACACAAAGGCTCTGCCTTTGTGTCGTGCTTTTGCGGGTCTTGGACTCGGCCACTCTTATGGATATTTATTTCGTCTTGCAGGCTCATAAATATCTCATGCGTTCGGCCCCAAAAACTCATCTGCAATTTCGATAAAGTCTCATTGCAGTAAATTCGTTTTCTTTCGAGTCCTCGTGGACGCTCGCAAAAGCAAACGACACAAAGGCTCTGCCTTTGTGTCGTGCTTTTGCGGGTCCACGAGGACTCGAACCTCGGACGTCGGTTTTGGAGACCGAAATTTTACCACTAAACTATAGACCCATTATGAAGTTATAATTATAACTTCATAAATATAGCATATTTTATTCTTTTTCCTAAAAATAAAAGCTATTTTTTTACTATTTCTTTCTTCTTTGTTCTCTTTGTCTTTGTCTTTGTCTTTGTCTTTGTAAGATTATCTAACACCAGAGACTGTATACCTTTTTCTTCTTGAACTGATACGAGTACAGTATCTCCTTCTTTTATTTTATTTCCAATAAGATCAGTTGCTACTGGATTCAGTATTTCTGTCTGTATAAGACGAGCAAGAGGTCGTGCTCCGTAGTGAGGATCATATCCTTTCTTTGCAAGATACTCTGAAGCTTCCTTCGATAGAGTAAGAGTAATGCCTTTTTCTATAAGCATTTTTTCTATTTTTGCAATACGAATGTCTACAATACGAGCAATAGCTTCAGCAGAAAGAATATCGAATATTACTATTTCATCAATACGGTTGATAAATTCTGGACGGAAATGATCTTTGAGTGTTTCTTGTATCTTTGTTTTCGTTTGAGCATAGTCTTCTGCATCAGTATTCTCAGAAAAACCAAGGGTTTCCATTTTTTCTACATGCTGTGAACCAATATTACTCGTCATAATGATAATAGTATTTTTGAAGTTTACTACGCGCCCTTTACTGTCCGTAAGTCGCCCATCATCGAGAACTTGAAGAAGCATATTAAAAACTTCTGGATGTGCCTTTTCTATCTCATCGAAAAGAACCACTGAATATGGACGGTGTCGCACTTGTTCTGTGAGTTGCCCTGAGTCATCATGACCAATATATCCAGGAGGAGACCCTATGAGCTTTGAGATACTATGTGCTTCCATATACTCACTCATATCAATACGAATAAGAGCTTTTTCATCGTTGAAAATAAACTCTGCAAGGCTTTTTGTCAGTTCTGTTTTACCTACACCAGTCGGACCTAGAAGCAAGAATGAACCGATAGGTTTTTCAGGATCAGCTATACCAGCTCTCGAACGACGAACTACGTGTGCTATTTTCTCCAGAGCGTTATCTTGACCGATGACACGCTTACGTAGAACATCTTCCATCTTCGCTAGTTTTGCTCGATCCTCTTCAATCATTTTTGCAAGTGGTATACCTGTCCACTTCGCAACCACCTCAGCAATGTCTTCGCTGTTGATTTCCTCTTTCAAAATCCTTCTGTTTTTCTGAAGTTTTTTCAAACGATTCATTTTCTTGTCGAGTTCTTTTTTCATTGCTGGTATTTTGCCATACCAGATTTCAGCAGCAGAACCAAGATCTACTTTTTGTTCTGCATTTTCTGCCTCGAGACGCAATGACTCAAGATTATGTTTTATCTCTCGAATACTCATGAGTATTTCTTTTTCATTTTTCCATTTTAGCTCGAGCTCTTTTGAATTTTCTTCAAGATTTGCAATATTGCTTACAATTTCCTTCATGCGATCTTGTGTCTTTTTATCTTTTTTAGTACTTGAATCAAGCTCTTGTTTGAGAGCTTGTCTTTCTATCTCAAGGCTCATAATCTTTCTATTTGCCTCTTCTAGAGCTGGCGGCTTGTTTTCAAGAGCCATGCGTAGTGAAGATGAAGCTTCGTCGATAAGATCAATAGCTTTATCTGGAAGGTAACGACTCGTGAGATATCTCTTTGAAAAAGTCACTGCAGACGTAATAGCGTCGTCAGTAATACGCACTCCGTGAAAGAGTTCATATTTCTCTTTTAATCCTCGTAGGATAGCTACAGCGTCTTCTACAGATGGTTCTTCTACGTAAACAGGTTGGAAACGTCGAGTAAGAGCAGGGTCTTTTTCTATATGCTTTTGATACTCACGCAAAGTAGTCGCGCCGATAGCACGTAGCTCGCCACGAGCAAGGGCAGGTTTGAGTAGATTTGCAGCATCAAGTGACCCATCAGTAGCACCAGCGCCGACAATGGTATGTATTTCATCTATAAAAAGGATCATGTTACCATCTGCTTTTTCCATGTCTTTCAAAACCCCTTTGAGTCTTTCTTCAAATTCTCCTCGATATTTAGTACCAGCTAAAAGCGAGCCGAGGTCAAGCGACACTATCTCCTTTCCCTTAAGAGATTCTGAGACATCATTTTTTGCGATACGCTGAGCGAGACCTTCTGCGACAGCAGTCTTACCTACACCAGCTTCACCGATGAGAATAGGGTTGTTTTTTGTGCGTCGTGAGAGTATTTGCATAATACGCATGATTTCACTATCGCGTCCTATCACAGGGTCGAGCTTATCTTCTCGAGCAAGGTCGGTGAGATTGCGTGTGTATTTTGTTAGGAATCGATATTTTGGATTTGGCTTTTTTTCAGGAGAAGACTCTTCATCACGAAGTTCAGCGACTATCTCTAGTACCTTTTCTTTTTTAATACGGAAGCGAGAAAGGAGTTTTTGTACATCTCCTGGAACTTCCAAAAGAGAAATGAAAAGATGCTCTGTCGATACAAATTCATCTTTCATATATTCTGCCACCTTCCCTGCATTTTCTATTACCTCTGCAACATCAGGAGTAAGATACATTTGATACGATGGCGCTGTGGCATCTTTTGTAATAGGCATGTCAATAGATTCCAAAATAGAGTCAGTAAGGTGTATTGTGTCCACTTCCAACTTATCTAGAATAGATAGTACGATAGACTCATCCTGCATCAAAAGTGCAGCAAAAAGATGAAAGGATGATACATGATTTTGGCCACGTTCAATAGCCAGCTCGTGAGAGCGTTTTATAGATTCTTTTGCTTTTGTTGTAAAATGATGAAATGGAATCATATGTATTTATATTAGTTAACTCCTCCTATAATAACACATTGCTATATTTACTTAAAGTTTTTCAAAAAGCAAGTACTTTTCCAGTTCATATAAAAAAATGAAGGAGGTCCGACCTACACATGCAGGAGGTCGGACCTCCTGCATGTTTTTTCTTTTTGACTTTATAAGAAAGAGGCGTATACTTTCATCTGTTCTTTTAATAAATCTCATTTAATTTAACTAAAGCTGGAAAATATGATTGATATAACAGATTTCTTCTTTTTTATGAGCCTCTGCATTTTGATCTTTTTACTTATGAGATATCTCATAAAATCTATCACAATGTTTTCCAACATTATGATAGATTATAAAAAAAATCAAAAAGATATTTTTGATACATGTGCCATTTGCATACTAATGGCACTTGGCATTATCATCGTACCTTTAATGGCACTCATAATACCTTTTTCTGGTGACATTAAATAAACTTGAATATAGTAACCTCACATACATAAGTATGATGAGGTTATTTTTTATACTTTCCTTTTATCTCTATGAGAGCTTTTATGAGAATATCAATATCTTTTTTTTCTGTCTCTCTTCCAAAAGAAAGACGTATTCCAGCTCTATTTTCCTCAGAGACACCAAGATAATGAAGAGGTGTTACTATTTCATCGTGATTTACTTTACACGCTGAAGCTGTTGCTACATATATTCCATGTGCATCAAGCTCAAACAAAAGCACTTCGCTCTTCATATTTTCCATACTGAAAAAGAGAATATGCGGTGAGATATTCTCAATATCTCCATATGCTACAGCATTCACTAAAGAGAGCTTTTCTCTTATATACGTTTGTATTTCCTTTAATCGATCATATTCCTTCTCTTGATTCTTCTTTATGTCTCGACATGCAATACGCATACCTTCAATAAGTGGAGTTGCAGGACTTCCCCCTCTCCTTTTTCTTTGATGACCCGTTGAAAATATAGTTGGATCTACATATACACCTTCTTTTATAAAGAGAATACCTATTCCTCTCGGTCCATATATTTTAGAGCCACCAAATGAAAGAAAGTCTACTCCTAGTTTTTTTACATCTATAGGAAGATAAGGGAATGCCTGTGCCGCGTCGGTAAATAAATATGGAAAAGAAGAAATAGATGTTCTGCTGTGTTGTTTTTTAAATTTACGAATTATTTTTGAAATCTCTGAAATAGATTGAACTGTACCAAGTTCATTTTGTACATAAATAATAGACACGAGAACAGTGTTTTCTTGTAGACTACTACGAACCTCTTCAGGTGATATATATCCATGCTCATTTACTGATATCCATGTAATCTCAACTCCGTATTTTTTCAGCTCATGAGCTGTTTCTATAGTAATACTATGCTCAAATTCAGAGAGTATGATGTGAGGATTTACGACACCTTTTTCGAGAGCATTTTCCACAACACCACGAAGAACAGTAACGATGTTTTCGGTACTACCTGATGTAAAAACTATTTCTCGCTCACTCGCTCCTATGTATTGTGATATTTCTTTTTGAGCATTTGTAATACACAGAGATGCTTCTACTCCTTTTTTGTGCAAGGCAGAGGGATTTGCAAAACAGTTCTGCTCAATCTCCCTCATCGCATTTGAAACATTTTCGCTCACCGGAGTAGACGAAGCATAGTCAAAATATATTTCTTTTTTCTTTTTTCTAAAAAAACTCATGTGCCGAGAGCGGGAATTGAACCCGCACGCCATATATGGCAAGGGATTTTAAGTCCCTCGTGTCTACCTATTCCACCATCTCGGCATAAAAATATGTCTATATTTTTAATATGTTTAATACTATCAATATTTAGTTCAATAAACAAGAAAGCCTAAGTTTTTCAAAACTTAGGCTTTAGTATTTTTTTCTTGTTTGATTTTTGCCGTAATTTTTTACGAACAAAATGACAAGAATTAAAAATAAAAAAATAGAATATAACATTACTACAGAAAAATATGTTATTTTGAAAAGATTAAATACATACGTTATTGTAATAATATTTGGCATGAAACATAGTGCTGCTACAGACGCAACAGCTAAAGATCTTTTCATGTCATATGTTCTAAAATTTCTTGTAATAAAATAAATCATTTGTACAAAAAAAGCAGTACAAATAATAAATAAAAACAACAATAAATAGTTACGAGGTATTAAAACTGGAGCAAAAAACCTTATCCCAGCACTAACCAAAGATACTAAAAACAAAACCAACACAATAACACATCTCTTTTGTGCACTCATTTTCTTTTTCATGTTTGAGAATTTTTAAGGTTCACAATATACAGCATGTATATATAAAAAGTATTATACTCTTTTTATATAAAAACTCAATAGAAAGAGCTTTGCTCTTTGTGTCTATTTTAAAACAACAAAAAATACACTTAGGTGTCTTTTCTTAAAACAACAAAAAACACACTTAGGTGTCTTTTCTTAAAACAACAAAAAACACACTTAGGTGTCTTTTTTGAGGTACGGGGATTCGGCCACCGTTTTGGAGATTTTTACGAATTAGAAATTCGTAAAAATATCTCAAAACCTCGACCCCGTCGCCTCATCTGCAATTTCGCCAAAGGCTCAATGCAGTAAATTCGGCTTTCTTCGAATCCCGCCTGTACCAAGAAAATAAAGAACCCAAAGCATAGCTTTGGGTTCTTTATTTTAAAACAACAAAAAACACACTTAGGTGTCTTTTTTGAGGTACGGGCGGGATTCGAACCCGCGCATGTTGGTTTTGCAGACCAATGTGTTACCACTTCACCACCGTACCGCCTCCTTTTTTATTATTCTTCTTGAGAGACACCTTCTTGTATAGAAATTTCTTCTATACGTTGACGATTCACCTCTCCATAATCAACACTGAAATCAAAGAAAGGGACACGTCGCGTGTTAGTATTTTTCATGATAGCTGAACGCAAATCATCTCTTTTGCGTTGCAAGAATGCCAACACTTCTTCTTCCTTTTCTCTTGGCAAAACTGTAACATAAATAGTAGCTCTTTTAAAGTCACGAGACATGTTGATATTTGAAACAGTTATAAGAGAATCCCTGTTGGACTCTTGAATAATGAAGTTTGCTATCACTTCACGTAAAACTTCTTTCATTTGTAGTACTCTATCGTGCATAATTATATATATTATCTTATTTCTGTCGTATAAAAAGCCAAAACATCTCCTGCCTCCATGTCGGCATCAGCCATCACCTCCATTCCACACTCATCCCCTTTTTCCAGCTTGTCGGTGCTTTGTTTTGCGCGCTGTATGCCTTCTATTTTCCCTTTTCCTACTTTTTCATCATTGCGAATAATATCAAACTTAGATTTGAGAACTGCAATACCGTCTTGCATGCGACCACCTATCACTTGTCGCTTTTTTTGATTATTAAATATTGCAAGAACTTTCAAAGACCCAATATCATCACGTCTCTCTTTGAGAGGTTTCTTTTCAAGAAGTATTTTCTGTAGCCATTCTTCAAGCTCATAGATAATAGAAAAGTTTTTCATTGTTGCGCCAACGGCTTCTTGAGCAGCTTGCGCATTCGCATCTATATTACTATTAAAACCTACTATTACTGCATTACTATCAGCAGCAGCGAGATGTACGTCATTTTCACTAATAGCTCCTACATCAGCAACAAGCACCTTGTAGCATATCTCTTCATGAGCAACACGCTCTACTATGCCTTGCACTGCCTGAACAGAACCAATAGTATCAGCACGTATCACAAGAGGAATACATACATCACCTGTCACATTTGAATGCAATGGAGCAGTACCCTCATTAAAAGCGCGATATTCTGTCACACACTCCTCCATCCCCTTTTTATCATCAGCTGATGAGAAAAGTGATCCAGCTACTGGCACTTCAGAAAATCCAGTGATTTGGACAGGAGTAGAAAATGTAGCTTCTTTAATAGCTTTTCCATTAAAATCTTCAAATATTCTTACTTTTGCATATGATTCATTTTGAGCAATAGCAAACATTCCACTCTTTAGTGTTCCATCTTTTATAATCATAGTAGCTGACACTCCTCTTTTTGCATCACGATGTGACTCTATAATAAAACCAGTTGCAGGAATATCTGGATTCCCTGTGAGCTCTTCGAGCTCAGCAACCAACAGCAACACATCCAAAAGATCATCTATTCCCGTTCCTTCTTTTGCTGAAATAGCAGTTACAGGAATATCTCCTCCATATCCTTCAACATACACTTCATTTTCCATAAGTGTTTGTTTTGTCCGGTCTATGTTTGCATTTGGTTTATCAATCTTATTAATAGCAACCACAAAAGGTATTTTTGCTTTTTTGATAGCATCGAGAGCTTCTTTTGTTTGCTCTTTTACTCCGTCTTCTGCAGACACCACAAGAATAGCAATATCAGCAGCACCAGCACCTGATGCACGCATAAGAGAAAAAGCCTCATGTCCAGGAGTATCGAGAAATGTAACTTTCTTTTTCTCTCCTTCGTGTTCGTGCACTACCTCATAAGCACTGATTGCTTGAGTAATACCACCAGCTTCACCATCTACGATATTAGTCTTTCTTATATAGTCTAAAAGTGTTGATTTGCCATGATCAACATGTCCCATAACAACCACTACAGGTGAGCGTGGTATTTTTACCATTTCTTTATTCATGGAATGCGAGAGCTAAGGCTTTTTTTTCTTCTACAGAGAGTTCTACAGAACAAATACCTCCTTCTACCTCTTTTGAAAATACACTTGTTCTCTCTCTAGAGTAAAGGCTCGATATTATACATCCATCTTGATTATCATTAAGAAGAGCAAGAGCAAAACTTTGTTTTGCTCCAGTATCAGAAAAAGCATCAAACCGAACAAGGCCTTTCTTTGAAAAGGCATTGTCAGCTCTATTTTCAAGCACTTTTACTTGAGAGAGGAGTGACATGTGTGCTGTTTTGAGATCTTTGTTTTCAGAAAGAAGAGTGGCAAAAACCGATTCCATGCTCTCCCCGTTCTTTCCTTTCATAAAAGCAGATATTTTTATCCATAAAAAAACCACAGCGGCAAAGCTGAGTATTGAAAGTGAAGCTATGAGATATATGATAATTTGATTTGACATAAGTAATTAAAATAAGAAAAAAGTAAGTTGTGTATTTTCGAGGTCCGACCTCATCTTCAGAGGTCGGACCTCATCTTCAAAGGTCGGACCTCAAAAATGTTCATTCGAAATTGTTGTTTATGTGCGTGAGAGAGGACTTGGTCACCGCTACGGATTCAGAGTTCGTCCTGAGGACTCCTCTTCATCTCGCAGCCTCGACCCCGCTGCTTCGCCTGTAATTTCGCAAAAAGCTCATTACAGTGAGCGAAACTTTTTTCAAGCCCTCTCTTACGTAAAAAACATACAATCTAAACACTGTCGTATTTAAATTGTTGTTTTTATGTGCGTGAGAGAGGACTTGAACCTCCACACCTTGCGGCACCAGCTCCTAAGGCTGGCGTGTCTACCAATTTCACCACTCACGCATATGTCTCAAAGACATTAGAGAGTATAGTATATTTGAGATATTTTACAAGACAAAAAATTTTATTTAATAAAGAGTTTACAAATAGCAGTGTCGCTACCATCTTTTTCTGCCATAGACATGTTTACCTCTTCTTTCATATCATTATTTTCAAGATATTCTTGTATTTCACCTTTCATTTTCAAAGCTTTTTGTATATCTTCAACTACCATACCACCCTCTGTTCCTTTAGTCATTTTTAGTATTTTTTCCACAAAAGCAGGCATGTCTTGCGCACTAATCTCAGGTACCACTTGTTCTTGCTTCAGATTCATTTCCATATTCATTCCCATTTTCATATTCATAGTATCTTTTATATTAAATTTCTAATGCTTTTTGAGCGAGCTCGAGAGCTCCCTCTTTGCTCTTTGCAACTATCAAGAATCTTCCATTGTGACAAAAGTATGCGTCAGACACTCCAGTCATCTCAGCCAACTCTTCGTCGCGCACCCCTGCCCAACTTTCAGGAAAATCACGACGAGCCTCAAAGCTATCCATGCTTTTTCGCACCACTTCTGCCTTCCAGTGCCCCATAGACTTTGGATAGACGAAATACACTGGCTCTGGATATTCGGAAAGTACAGGGAGTATTGCATCCCGAGTAAAACCCTCTTCTAGTAGAATGATTCTTTTATCTTCTGCTTCTTCATATGCTTTTTCTATTTTCGTGCGAGCTTCAGCTCTATCAGTAGCTGTTATTATTTCTCGAGACAAGATACCTTCTGCAAGCTCTACAAGAGCGAGAAAGTTATCGTCTTCTCCCTGTATGTCTTCTTTCCATGTAGGTCTATATGCGCCCACTATAGATTGGAAACTATATGGATAGATACCGTCTACGAGAGTTTTAGATATATCATATCCATTATCCACTGCATCTATAGGCTGGCATATCTTCTCGTCTATATATTGAATGAGAGTACCTTCTACGAGCTCGGGTCCGTATTTTTTCCATACGAGACCGCACGATGCATAAGGGATTCCATTTTCACGCTCACCTGCACCACCTTTTTGATGATGGTCAAAACGATCGAGAGATGCGTCATATATACCACCAACATCAAAGACGACGTCTGCCTCTTCTATCAGCTTTGGATCACGTGTTCTTGTGACCTGCCACTCTATGTTTTCTTTTTTATAAACGAGAGAAAGTATTGCACATGCAAAAACATCATCAGAGTGAAAGTTACCATTATGTGTTACAAGCTTTTTCATATTAAAATACTTTCATACCAAGCCATCCAACAATAGACATAATGATAGCTCCCCATAGAGCATCGAAAAATCCTAAGATAGAAACTCCGTCTACAAGTGGAGAAATAAACCAAAACAAAAGAACATTAATAATCACAGCAAAAATACCAAAAGTAATAATAGAAAAAGGAAGAGCTATAATATGAATGATTGGTTTTACAATAAGAGTAATCATAGTAAAAACCAAACCAGCAACAAGAGCTGTTATGAGTGGATGTCCTAGCGCACCTGAAGTGATGTTAATGCCATCTATGAGATATGCACATGCCGCTATACCTAAAGTAAAAACGATCGTATATCTAAAAAATCTATTAAGTGAAAATGTTTTACTTGCCATACATATCGTTCTATTCGTATAATTTTTCTATTTCTTTTTTGACGATAGTCCCGTCGACCTTGCCTTTAAGGTCTTTCATAACAGTACCTATTACCATTCCTATTTTTGTTTTATCTGAGAGATCGAGGTCTGCCTTCTTGCTTTCGAGAAATGCTCGTACTTCTTCTTCTGTCATCTGAGCTGGAAGATATTCTTCGAGTATTGCGAGTTCTACTTTTTCTTCAGCAGAGAGATCTTCTCGTCCTGCATCTTCATATTGAGAAATACTGTCTTTTCTTTGCTTTACGAGACGTGCTATCACTGTCATCACTTCACTATCTTCGAGAATATCTTGTGGAGTTCGCTTTGTTGCTACGAGCTCATTGACGCATGAAGTCATAAGTCCGCGAAGTGTCTGTACGCGTACTTTATCCTTATTTTTCATCGCTGATATCATTTGTTCTTTTATTTGTTTTTGCATCATATGTTTATATGATACCATACAAGTATATGAACCCACAGACAAAATATAATTTAATGTTTCTCGACACAGAAACAACAGGAAACACAAAGGACGACTATCTCTGCCAAGTAGCATATCTTGTAGGAGACGAGCGATACAATGAACTCTTTACTCCGATCGTACCCATTCCTCCAGAAGCATCTGCTGTACATCACATACGACCAAAACATATTGAAGGAAAACCAGCATATAAAGGAAGTGATTTTTCACAGACACTAGAAAAAAAACTAGAGGATGAAAATACTGTGTTTATTGCACACAATGCTATTTTTGACATAGATATGCTCGCAAAAGAAGATACAAAAGTAAATACCTACATAGACACTCTCAAAGTAGCACAACATCTCGATACAGAAGACAAGCTAAACAGATACAATCTCCAGTATCTTCGATATGCGCTCAATCTCGACGACGAGGCAGAAGGAGAAACTATTCAAGCTCACGATGCACTCGGAGATATTATCATCTTGCGAGCACTCTTTAATAGACTTTTTGAAAAGGCTCGCAAAGATTTTAAGGACGATGATGAGACTATAGAATATCTCATCAAACTCACCCACACTCCTGTTCTCATTTCAAAAATCAACTTCGGAAAACATGCCGGAAAAACTATCAAGGAAATAGCAGCGATAGACAAAGGATATCTCAGCTGGCTCTACGGACAAAAGAAAGAGAGCGAGCAAGACGAGACAGACTGGCTCTATACTCTTGAGCAATACTTAAATTAGGTATTTTAAAAGGCTTTTTCGCAAGAAAAAGCCTTTTTGTTTTAATTAAACTAAGAAATTTACTCTCGAACAACGAGAAGCGATATTGTGTCTATAGAATGGGGATTCCATCTATACCAGAGTTTTAATTTTTCTCTCAGAGACTCGATGGAATTATATCCATAACAGCTCACAATATCGTATTCGCCTACTCCGTCGAAAGCAGGCATTACTGATTTCATATCCACAAAGTGTTTATGTTTTCCATCGTTATCATTAAGAAAAATAATGGCAGTACTGTCTTCAAATACACAAAGTATTGTAATATCTGAATCAATCTCAGCTTTAGAGAAATTTTCAAAAGAGATTACTCGCCCTTGGTTTTCCTCTAGTGTCAAATAAGCATTGACACTGTCTACTTTATATATATACCACATCCAGATAAGTAAAGAAGCAAAAGCTATTATTTTATGTTCTTTAAAAAGATATTTAGCTATGATATATAAAAATATACCAGAGAGCATAGAAATAAAGAGCATGTTTAAAAAAGTATTTTCCATCGTGTAAAATTTTTAGTGAGCAATATTAAATTCCCTCTTACTATAGACCTGCGTACAAGTTTGTCAATAAATCTTTTTTTATCTCACTGCTCATGTGATATGATACAAGCATATGATATTTTCAATTAGTTTAGGTATTGCTCTTGTGGTACTCGCTGTTCTCTTTTATTTAGAAAAAAAGAAAAACACCACAACTGCACAAAACCTCAGTACACAAGAGAGTTCACTTCTTCTACAGCAGATGAATGAATTACAGAGAAGTATCGATGAAAAACTCGGCAACTCTGAAAAGCAAATGCAAGAATCTCTCAAATTTCAATCAACGCGATCACACGACCTCATCAGAGAAATCACTCGAGAGCTCACAGAGGTAAAAAAGACAGGAGAGCAAATGCTCCAGTTCGGAGAACAGCTCCAAAACCTTCAAGACATTCTCAAAAACCCAAAACAAAGAGGTATTCTCGGAGAGTACTATCTCGAAACTACTCTGAAAAACGTCCTTCCTCCAAAAAGCTATCAAATGCAGTATGCTTTTGCAAACAAGGAAATAGTAGATGCAGTCGTCTTTGTAAAAGACAAGATCATACCTATCGACAGCAAATTCTCTCTCGAAAACTACAACAGACTCTTGAGCGAAAAGAGCAAAACAGAACGTGCTCTTCTCGAGAAGTCCTTCAAGCAAGATATTAAAAACAGGATAGACGAAACGAGTAAATACATTCGACCAGAAGAAAACACGATGGATTTTGCCTTTATGTTCATACCTCACGAAGCTATCTACTATGATCTCCTCGTAGCAGAGATTGGAGGTATCAAGGTCAACACACAAGACCTCATACAATATGCGTTCTCAAAGAACGTTCTCATTGTATCCCCTACTTCTTTCCTCGCTTTTCTCCAGACAGTCATGCAAGGTCTCCGTGCACTACAAATAGAAGAAAGTGCGAAAGAGATACGAAAGAGAGTTGGTGAGCTCGGGCGACACATCAGCGCATATGAAAGTTTCCATAGTAAAGTAGGAAATACCCTCTCGACAACAGTCAATCACTACAACTCGGCGAGCAAAGAGCTCAAGAAAATAGACAAGGACGTCACGCGTATCGACGGAGAATCCATCGGTCTCGATATAGAAACAATATCCAAACCTGAATTAGAATAAAAATAGAAATTTTTAAAAGCATTGACAAATTTTTAATTGTATGCTATTATTAATATTGAATACGAACCATTTTAAAGACCCAAAATAATGAAAGATTTTATTATATTGTGGCGTTCATTTGCAATATGTTACGCTATTGGATATGTGCTTTTTATAAAACCAATAATTCCTGTTTCTATAATTACATATGTTAATATTATTTTCTATTTAAGTTTAATTGTTTTTTCTTACTTGAATTACAGAACACTTAAGAAAACATAAAAACTTTGAATATTTACCCAGAAGTCCAGTTTTGTTATTATTACAAAATTGGACTTTTTTTATATTTATTTTTTAATATATTATAGACTTGCACATATCCTTTTCATCGTGTATATTTGTTGAACATCTGCTTTCGGCTTGCCTTAAGTAGATGTACTGAAAAATGACTGCTTCGGCAGGCATTTTTCATTTTCGATAAAGACCAAAGCAAATAATCTTAATTAAAAAAGGCGCTCCTCACGGAGCGCCTTTTTTAATACGTATATTAGTTTACTATTAAACCTCTACAGTAACACTTCCAGAAATAGTCATCTCACCATGTACAATCTCCTTATGGTCATTCGTAGAGAGACGAACCTCTATCTTATGCTCTCCTTTTTCTAGACCTGTTAAATGGTACCATTCACCATAAATACGAGAGATTTTAACACCATCTACATATATATGAGCATGACCTTCCCCTTCTTTATGTACACCTCCTGCATTTTCAGGTGCAAATATAAAGTTTTCTGTTGAGATGTTTATATTAAATCCATTCACAGAATCTGAAGTAGCAATAATGTCTACTGATGGCTTACTATCGAGCATTGAAACATCAAAAACACCATGAACATGACTGTATCCATCGCTCATATGAGCACCATCTGACATATGAACATTGTCATGCATGTCTTCTGGTGTATAACTATAAGGACTTACAATAAGAGCTCCTACAATACCTCCAAGAACAAAGACACCTACTGCTAAAATATTTTTTTTCATATTAATTAAAATAATCTATTATAATGTTATATATTATAACATTATAAATAATATAAAAGTATAGGTATATCTTCTTTAATTTCTTCTATTTTGTAAAATATGGCATAATATATTATAGACTTGCACATATCCCTTTCATCGTGTATATTTATTTTACATCTGCTTTCGGCTTGCCTTAAGTAGATGTACTGAAAAATGACTGCTTCGGCAGGCATTTTTCATTTTCGATAAAGACCAAAGCAAACAACCCTAAAAAGAGCGCTTCTCACGAAGCGCTCTTTTTGTATCCTTTCCCCCGTTCCCTCTAAAAATAAAATGTTTATATTGGTGAGCCTTCTCGAGCTCGAACCAAATAAATTCGTTACAGGGTAAGGCTATTTTGAAGTACTTATGTATTATCATAACGACCCCTCTCGAGCTGAGCAATAAGTGACAAAAGTGACCCATTTTCTTCTACTCATAGTTCCAAGTAGCAAGATTGAGACGAGTGAAGTCATAAAGCTTTTTCGATTCCAGATCATAGAAAGAGTTTTGATAAGGATTTTCTGACCAATCTAGATTAAAAGGGTTTAGTTGAAAAAGATACACCGTGGACTTAAGTGGTACTCCAGGATAACAAAACAGTATCCACTTCTGTCTATTTTCGATAAAGTCGTTCGGAAGTTGCACCTTGTTCTTAAGAAGTAAGTAGAACATAAGGATCTCTTCTAGGAAGAAGTTGACTTGATTTTCTCCTATATCTCGAGCAAACCTCTCACAGTCTTCTTGAATATACCCCTGGAATGATTCGTCGTTATCGTATATCTTTTTTATTTCATCGAACTTAAGATTGAAATCTGAACTCCCGAGATACAACTGATTCCACACCATATAATTGACTGCTTTTTGGATCTGGAACTCAATAGGGTTTTTCTGAAGAATTTTCTGGATACCATTCTTATGGTTAATCACAGAGTGCATAAATGAGCGCTTAAGTTCTGGAGCTGGCTTATCTGAATAAAGATACAAGAAGTCAGAATAGATAAAGTTAGCACCAATTGTAGGAGTTGAAACTTTTGATAGATTAAAAGTTCTCAGATGTTCAATACAATCTTTCACAGATTGTCCACCATGATCAAGCTTGTTCATCGATAATCCAAAAAGTAGGAGCCCCTCTTGTGCGGGGAGTTTATTAATATCGAAGAAGGTATTTTCGGGGAGATGTGTATTCATTTGCACATAATTCTACCATACATCCTGAACACACCAACTTGTATACAAAATTTGTGAACATTAGAACTGGTGAGCCTTCTCGAGTTCGAACCAAGCAAAGTCATTGTGGTGTAAAGTTTTTTTTAGTTATTATATAGAAATTCAAAATGACCCTTCTCGAGCGCTGTTGGGTTTTCACTATAGGCGCCAATTGCTGTAATAGGGTTTTGCTCCTCTAGAAAAAACTTCTCCCGGACCACTTCAAAAGCCACCGCTGTGTCCTGTTGATTCATTTCGTGGAAAACCTTTATTTTCTCTTTCCATGTTTTTCATTGCTTTTTTATATTTTCTGTACCAAACCATTCAGTTATTTTAATCATTGCCGAATCTCCCATTTGAGAAAGAGCTAAAACAACTAAATTTTCTTTAGCCCTAGAACAAGAAACATAAAACAGATTTTTAGTTCGTAACTTCCTGTGTTCTTTGTCATCTGTGTCATTAAAGAATTTTTGGAAATCATATTTTGCAACCCAACTTGTATCATCAATTACAACCAAAACATTTCTATATTCTTCTCCTTTTGTTCCGTGCTTTGTAGAGTATGATGTTTGCTCTTGAATGTGTTTAAAAGCACAAATCATTTCATTATAATTGGTAAGCATTAATGTTTCATAGAATAGTTTATTTTTAGTTGCTCTTTTTAACTCTTCTTCATCACTAATAGTTGAGACATCTATAGCTATCTTTTCTAAAAATTTTTGTAATTTTCTAGAGGGAAGCGATAACTTATTTTCTTGGCAAAAATTAAAAACATCTTGGATTGTTCCAGTCGTTCTTAAAGTTGTTAATTCTTTTAATTTATTTTCTATTTCTTGTTTGTCTGAATGTTTAGTTAGAGAGCTAAAAACACCTTGTTGTTTTAGATACTTTATAACTCTGTTATAATTTTTGTCCGCCCAAAAAGAAACTAAATGTTCAATTCCTGTTTCTCGTTCACTAGAGTTTTTTTTGTCTTTAGAACCAAAGAAGTAAGACGAAAAATGATTTTCTCTATTTAATAATTCAGTTTTAGGGTCATAAAACCTTTTTGAATAAGTTTTATATAGATTTCCAAAACCTGCTCTTTCTGCAACTTTGCTATTTGCAATTATTAGAATCTTGTCATCACCTGATTCTGAAAAGTCCCAACCTTCTGCGTCTAATCTTGTAATAATACTGTCATAGTCTAAATCTTTTTTAGGTGCTATTCTCGCTCGATAAGGTGCACCTTTTTCTTTTGGATTCCTTGAAGCATTTGTACAATTAATAAATTGAACGCTTCCATCAATACTTTCTTTACTTTCAGGTATTGTTTGAGTTATATTATCTCGAATGTTATTTAATAGATTAACAACACTTTCGGAAGAACGATAATTGTCGTCCTTTGTCACAAGTTCAAGCTTGTTTGAATCAATATAAGGTTGTAATGAACCAATACCAGTGTCGTAAATTTTTTGATAAGAATCTCCATAGAAACCAACTAATAGTTTCGCTTTGTTTCTTTCAAGTAGATAACTTACAATCGCATCAACAGTTTCACTAGCAGTATCTTGATATTCATCTATAAATAAGTAAGGATATTTTTGGCCTAAAATATGAGTTAAGGATGTATAGTTTTTAAACATTCGTAAAGACAAAGTTATTACATCATCATGATGAAGACTTCCTTGTTCAAAATCTCTATAACCACTATCATCATAAGTAACTTCTTTAATTCTATCTTTTAATCCAGTTTTGTATTTATCTGGCTTATCAATAAGCATAGCTTCATTTAATAAATCCAATTGGATTATTAATTGTTTGTTGAATCTTTTGATGCAATCCCATAAAAATTCGTGAATGGTAGAGACAATGACTAAAGGATTATTTTCAAGCCTTTCAATAATTTCATTTTTTGCTACATTAGTATATGTAATACAAACAATTTTTTGATTGTTTAACTTGATACTTTCTCCTTTTGTTTCTAAAACGTGATTTATCGTTTGAATTAAAGTATATGTTTTTCCTGAACCTGCTCCAGCTTCAAGTACATAACTTTTATTTTCTTCTATATGTTCTATTATTTGTTCTATAGCTGTCATTCTAATCGTTTTTAGCTAACCAAATCAAACCTTCATTTATATATTCTGGAACTTTCCATTTGCCATATTTCTTTTCATCAAATGACATAATATCAAATGTGAATTCTGTTTTTTGTTTAGATGTAAACTCATCAGGTATTTCTTTAGAAATATCTTTGTTTTTTAGATACGAAAACTCATTTTTAATGACTAGATTTTCTTCTCCGTCCTCAATATGTTCAGATAAAAAAAACTCTTTATTTGTATTTATAAAAGCATCTTCAAAACTTCTTGCGTTAAAACCGTTTTCATTTGTTTGATAAGAGACACAGATATTATCCTTTATTTTTTCTTTAACTTTACAACTTGTTAACTCTGAAATAGTTGTCTTACTTGGTAACCATTTTATTAAAGTATAGTTTGTAGTAAATTCGCCAACATCAACTTTACATTTTCTAGTTTTCTTTTTTTCTCCGTCTTGGTATTTTTGTGCAGAATCAATATCTGTTATTATTAATGTTCTAACATTAATAAACTCTAACATTTCTTTGAATGAATGTGCATAAGCTCCACCAACTTCAAGTATAGAAACATACTCATTGCATAATAAATTCGCAGATTTCTGTATCATTTGTGGTAAAAGCATACGTTCGGTTGTTCCTTCAACCAATATAACTTTATCAGCAAAAAATAAATCAGATTTATGAAGCGTTAAATATTGCCTTAAAAATCTAAAAGTTCGTTTATCATTTTTAATTTCTAAATTATTAAAATCTTGATTTGTTATTTTGAACCCAGTTATAGTTGGTAATCTATTAAAATACCTAATTCTATTAAACCCTTTTTCTGTGTCAATTCCTGATTCTGACAGAATATGTGAAGAATGTGTTGTGATAATTACTTGTATTTGTATATCAGTATCCTTTTTAGCGTCTTTTACGAGTTCTGAAACTTGACTGATAAAGACCTGTTGCATTTGAGGATGCATATGAGCTTCGGGCTCTTCTATAAGCACTACAAGGAAATTTGATAGCTTTTCTTCTTTTGAGTTTTTAAACTTCTCAATAAAACTTGCTAACTCTAAAATCATATAAATTAGATTGCTATAACCAAGTCCATTATAACTTTCAGGTAAATCTATTTCATCTTGTTTGTAAAGATATTGGATGTTGTTTTTTATAATTTTTTCAGAATCAAATTTTGAATCAATTATTATTGGTGGAATTGTAATTGGAGTTTTTGCTCCAAATTTTTTAAGTTTTGTTTGAATACTTTTAAGTACTTTATTGTAGTTAATTTTTAAATCTTCTGATACTAATTTAAGAGCAGTTTCTAATTCAATTACATCTTTATGGTCTTTATCTCTTTGATTATAATAATTAGAAAACCCAAGAGATAAAGCATTGTTAGAATCACCTTTTGTGTCATCTAAAATTCTCATTGCTTTAATACTTTCAAAAAGTACTACTTTTTGAATTTTAGTTTTAAAGCTATCTTCGATTTTTCTATTAAAATCAGATTCTTTATCAATAGCATAGCAAACAGTTTCGTATAAAAAATTTATGTTTTTATGCAGATATTCTATTAATTCAATTGTTTTATCTTCTCTGTTTTCAAATGATTGAAATACCTTTAAAGTGTTTTTTGGTTCAAAAGAAATGCAAATTGTAGCATCATTTCTAGCATCCTCTAAATCAGTAATAAATTCACTAAGCTCAACTAATGATTCATTATCTGCTTTATTGTACTCGATTTCAAAATTGATTTTAATTTTTGGAACTTCAACTATTAATTGTTTTTCAAGTTCATTACGCTCTTCTTCTGAAATTCCTTTTTTCTTGGATTTTAAATATGTACTATGAACAGCTTTGAAAACAGCATAAGAACTTTGAGAAAAGTCCTCAAAAATAAATTTTCCATCAGTAGAAGTAGCCAATTTTATTGCTTCAAAAAAAGAAGTTTTTCCTGTGTTATTTTTTCCTACAATTAGCGTTATATCGTCTTCTAAATTACAAATCACTTCCTCTAAAAGGCGAAAATTTTTAACTTCTATTTTTTTTATTTTCATATCTCTATTATACATCACAATAAAATATATTATAATAAAAAAACCTTTTTAATAAGTTTTTTTTATTTTTATGAAGTTTTCTGTAGTCTCAAAGAATCACTTGAACTCTCAACCTGTATGAGGTAAATAGTAATCAAACAAAAAAGAGCCCTCGTAGAAGTACTCTTTTTTTCTTATGCTTCTCGAGCGCTCACACTAGCGCTCTCTATTGTGACACAAGTCACTAAATATAATTTTTTGCTTACGCTCAAATTCTACGTAAGTGCTCACAACCCCATCTCGCTGTTTTTCTTTTTAGTGAAAAGAAAAAAATAGCTCCGACTTCACAAAGCTAAAAAAGTAAAATAGTTTACTTTTTTTACGCTTTGTGACCCTACAGAGAATCGAACTCTGATTACCAGATTGAGAACCTGGTGTCCTAACCGTTAGACGATAGGGCCAATTATTTATGTATTGTATTTAGATTGCTCTAGTCTTACAAGATAATTCTCAATTGAGAACCTAACCTATTTCATCATGCTCATGACTTCGCATAGATGAAATTCCTTCGGAGCGGAGAAAATATAAAACTATTTATATTTTCTTCCTAACCGTTAGACGATAGGGCCAATTATTTATGTATTGTATTTAGATTGCTCTAGTCTTACAAGATAATTCTCAATTGAGAACCTAACCTATTTCATCATGCTCATGACTTTGCATAAATGAAATTCCTTCGGAGCGGAGAAAATATAAAACTATTTATATTTTCTTCCTAACCGTTAGACGATAGGGCCAATTATTTATGTATTGTATTTAGATTGCTCTAGTCTTACAAGATAATTCTCAATTGAGAACCTAACCTATTTCATCATGCTCATGACTTCGCATAAATGAAATTCCTTCGGAGCAGAGAAAATATAAAACTATTTATATTTTCTTCCTAACCGTTAGACGATAGGGCCAATTGTATTTTATTATAAAGAAATGCAATATAAATACGATACCACTATACATTATTCTTCTGTAATTTAAAACACCTATATCTATTCTAGCTACGCTCAATCATCTTAATCTCTTCCCCATTCACGCCATACAATCCGTATACCATCTGATCGATTTCTTCAATATCATAGGTTTTTGAGTTTACTATCTAACCCCAAACAATACTCATAAATGGATTGATAGTATTGAAAAAAAGAAAATTATATGAGTTTAATCTTCCATGAGGTGTTTTTTCTATGATCATAGGTTATAATACTACCTGTACTAGCCATGACAATCACAGAAAAACTCACAATCATACAAACAATTTTTACATGATTACTTTTACAAAAAAAGAAAATTCTGATCAACAAGAATCAGAAAAAACTCACATTAAAACTAAAGCTCAAGAAGAAGCTGGAAATCTTGCAATATTAGACACAACAGTAAAAAAAACGGTGTCTGCTTTTCATGGGCTTATCGTCGCGATGATTATGTTATCCGTAGTTATATGGCTCTTTGTATACGTCTTCTGTTTTGTTGAGGATTCTTGCGAATCATTAGTAGCGATAGGTGGTGTATTTATGATTTTAGCTTTTTATCTCTCTTATATTGTAAATAAAGTAAAAAAGACCACCAACTACTTAGAAATCAAAAAGAGTTTAAATACTCTCTTTTTAATTCTTATTCCTTTTTCTTTATTTATAAGTATGCTCATGATTGTGGGTTCAATATTAGGAATCATAATGTTTCTAACTTTTATTATGTTATCAATTCGTGCGTTTAAATTCTATAGAGCATTTAATTACGCAAAAAGAAATAATCTTATATAAAAATATGATTACTTTTGAAAAAGAAGAAAATTCTGATCAACAAGAATCAGAAAAAACTCACATTAAAACTAAAGCTCAGAAAGAAGCTGGAGATCTTGAAGCGCTAGATAAAATAATAAAAATAATAATATCTGTTTTTTATTGGCTTATTGCAACTATGATTGCACTAGCTATAATTATATTGTTTTTTTCATTTGTACTCTATTATTTTGATGAATCTTATTCACGAGGAGTAATAGCAGGTGGTGCATTTATGATTTTAAGTTTTTATCTTTTTTATCTTACAAGTAAAGTAAAAAAGATCACCAACTACTTAGAAATCAGGCACAGACTGAATATTCTTTTTTTTATTTTTATTCCTTTTTCTTTTTTTATGTGTATTCTTATAGTAATGATTCCAATAGTAGGACTCATAATGTTTACAATATTTATTATACTACTAATTCATACGACCAAATTCTATAAAGCATTTAATTATGCAAAAAGAAATAATCTTATATAAAAATATGATTACTTTTACAAAAAAAGAAAATTAAAATAGACAAACCAATATCATAGGTTTTGGAGTGTACTATCTATCCCAAACAATACTCATAAATGGATTGATAGTATTGAAAAAAAGAAAATTATATGAGTTTAATCTTCCATGAGGTGTTTTTTCTATGATCATAGGTTATAATACTTACATGAAAACATTTTTTATTGTAATTATCGTAGTTTTATTCGTTTGGATTGTATGGAGTTTTTTTACTGACAGTAGTCTTGAATCTCCTACATATATAGTACTTGAAAAGAAAGCAGGATATGAAATCCGTGAATATGATTCACACATCATAGCTGAAACAACCGTGAGTGGAAATGCGTCAAATTCTACTGGCAAAGCTTTTAGAGAGATTGGAGGATATATCTTTGGCGAAAATACTGAGAATCAAAGTATAGCTATGACTACCCCTGTGACAACAGCACAAGCCAGCACTGTTATAGAGATGACCGCTCCTGTGACTACAGAGACAAAAGACAACATGATGACTATGTCATTTATGATGCCTTCAAGGTTTAATCTAGACAATCTCCCTAATCCAAATTCTAACAACGTCTCATTTAGAGAAGTCCCATCAGGTACATTTGCTACGATAGCATTTTCAGGACGGGCAAGTACTCAAAAACGTCTTAAGAAAACACAGCAACTTACTGAACTATTAAAACGTGACGGAGTTTCCATAGTATCAGAGGCACAGTTATTGCAATATGATCGACCGACCAAATTTCCATTACTGCAAAAAAATGAAATCAAAATAGAAATACAGAACTATGAGTAGGCTTTGCATTTTTGGTGCTGATGGACGTACTGGAATTCAAGTCGTAAAAACCGCTCTTGCGGATGGTCATGATGTAGTTGCTTTCGTTTATGATAAAGAAAACATGAATCATTTTGATGAATCAGTACAGGTTATACACGGAAATATTCTTGATGCACTAGCCGTAGAGGAAGCTATCAACGGTGTAGACATAGTGATCAGCGTTGTTGGTCATATAAAAAATAGTGACCCTTTAATGCAAACCAAAGGTATTAAAAACATTATTTCTGCAATGAAGAAAAATAACATTAAAAGACTGGTAAGTCTTACTGGAACAGGAGCACGTATACCTGGAGATACGCCTTCATTGGCTGATCGTTTCCTCAATATGATTGTCAATAAAATCGACCCTGAACGTATCAATGACGGAAAAGAACATTTAGTAGCCATACAAGAGTCTCATCTTGATTGGACAATTTTGAGAGTCTTAAAGCTAACAAATAGTGACTTCAATGGAAAGTATAACCTTACAGAACATGGACCAGTTGAGCTCACTACTTCTCGAAGAAGAGTAGCCAGGATTATGATTGATTTGGCAATCTCCGAAGATTACATCGGTAAGATGCCAATTTCATCTTAAAAAAGAACACCTTTGTCGCAAAATAATGAGTTTCAGAAAAACTATAGCTCTTTTATACTGAGTATATGATAGTAGAATTTTTTAAGTCTGAGCTGAATATGATATGATACATAGCATGAAAAACACTAGAAAAAAAGTAGTCGTTATTGGTGGAGGTATTGGAGGCCTTGGAACAGCATGTCTACTATCTAAACGTGGATATGAAGTAACGCTGGTTGAAAAAAATAAAAACCTTGGAGGTCGTGCAAATATTTTTACCGCTGAAGGATTTACTTTTGACATGGGACCATCATGGTATTTGATGCCAGATGTTTTTGAAAACTTCTACAAACTCGTAGACGAGGATATTAATGACCATTTAGATATCATTCGCCTCTCACCATCATATCGAGTTTTTTTCCCAGGAGACGAAAATATTCCTGTCTTAGACATGGAGTCTGATTTGGAAAAAGATTTACCAACATTAGAAAAATTAGAACCTGGAGTAACCGACCGAATGAGAAGATATCTAAAAATATCTGAAAAACAATACGGCATTGCTCAACAACATTTCATGCACCGTAACTACAACTCTGTATGGGACTATTTGAAATGGGAGATTGCAAAAGAAGGTCGCAGTATGAACCCACTTCAAACAATGGAGAAATATCTTAATAAGTGGTTCAAAGATGAGCGTTTAAAAAAGATACTTGAATATACTCTCGTATTTCTTGGTTCTGCTCCATCAAAAACCCCCGCCCTCTACAATGTCATGAATCATGTTGATTTTGGTATGGGTGTATTTTATCCTCGAGGTGGAATCTATACCATCATTGAATCATTCAAAAATATGAACGAGAAATTTGGTACTAAGATCATGACGTCATCTCCAGTGAAGAAGATTAATGTTGAAAATAAAAGTGTTACAGGAGTAGAACTTGAATCAGGAGAAATCATTAGCGCTGACTATGTAGTTTCCAATGCTGACATGTGGTTTACTGAAACAAAACTTCTAGAGAAAGAACAACAAACCTTTCCTGAAAAATATTGGGAAAAAGCGACAATGGCTCCAACAGCATTTATTATGTATTTAGGTCTCAATACCACAGTACCGAACCTCACTCATCACAACTTACGGTTCTGCAAAGACTGGAAACAAAACTTTGTTGAGATATTTGATAAACCTCAATTACCAAACGATCCATCATATTATGTTTGCAAACCAACGCACACTGATAAGAACATAGCACCAGAAGGAAAAGATATTCTCTTTGTACTCGTTCCTCTTCCATATGAAGTTACTCCAACTGAAGAACAAAAGAAATCTTATAGAGACAAAATAATATCTATGATGAAATTAGATTTGGATTTACCAGATCTTGAGGATATGATTTCCTACGAGCGAAGCTATTGGGGGGATGATTTTGGCCGTGACTATAATGCCTACAAAGGTAATGCTTTGGGTGGAATGGCTCACACATTGAAGCAAACATTATTACGACCCAAGAACTTTAGTAAGAAAGTTAAAAACCTCTATTATGCTGGTGCAGGTACAAATCCAGGCATAGGAGTCCCAACAAGCTTAATCTCATCTCAATTAGCTTATAAGCGTATTGAAAATATTACTCACCCTCACCCACTAACAAGTCTTGATGGATAATATAGCTTTGAAAAGGAATATTTTGATATTCCTGTCAATTCTATTTCTAGGAATTGGACTAGGTATGAGCATTATTCCACCTGATCAATTCATTGAAGCAGGATCAATCATTGCGGTGATTATAATTTCACTGCCTGCCTTTTTTGGTTTGTATAAAATATACGGAAAAAGAGGAATTACTGCTGTGTTGATACTTGGACTTCTTGCTCTTACGATTGAGACTATTGGTATCCATACAGGATTTCCTTATTCACCGTTTAAATACATTATGGAATTCGGTTACCTATTATTTGGAACAACTCCATGGACGGTATTTATTGCATGGAGTCCACTCGTAATAGGATCCTTCCTCTTGTCTCAAGTGTGGTTCAAGAAAATCTGGTCTAGATTATCTGTCTATTTGGGTATCCTTGTTAGCACGGATGTCATACTAGACCCTGGAGCTGTTGCTCGTGGCTTATGGCAATACAGCAATGGTGGAGCTTGGTTCGGTGTACCTCTACAGAATTTTCTTGGTTGGGTACTGAGCGGAGTCATTGCGTACTTAATACTTATATTTATCTTAAGGAATTCTAAAGATATTAAATTGGACTATATTTGGCTTGGATCGTTGTCACTAATCGTATCTATATTTTTGTGGGCT
>JBLHIK010000004.1:0-36999 GCA_047614005.1 Flavobacteriaceae bacterium
AATATAATTATTTGTATTTTGTTTATTGTGGTGATTAAGCTGCTTGAACAAGATTATCTTTTTTTTGGTGCAATAATTGGTATAGTTTCTTTTATTGTCTTTGTTGTTTATAGAATCCTTTCTAAGGAAGAATGCAGCACAAGAATAGAAAAAACAGTATTTTTTCTAGGAAATGTGCTTGTGTTTTCTCTTTATGTGCCTATTATTGTTTTAATTCTAGGGTACTCTCTGTTGTCCTTAGTGCCTGCTCCTTTTCTGGAGTTGCAATATCTAAATTATATAAAATTACCTAGCGTAAGCATTGTTCATATATATGGAATGTTCTGGGTGAGTGTTTTTATTTTAAAATTTATTTTAATAAAAAAAATAAATAGAAAAAACGGGACAATTAAATAAAATAATCTTGAAGGAAAGCCTGAAAATTCTACGAATTTTCAGGCTTTTTATTATCCATCAATATGTGCAATATATCCAAGAGAGGTGAGGGATTGTACTGTTTCTTGAAATTCATTTTTGTAGATATTGTAAAATTCTCTCTCTATGGTATTGTTTTTCTGAATACAAAAGATAAAGAAAATCTTTGTTCTTTGAAAAAATGTTTAATTAAAAATTAGAAACATGAAAAAGCTCATATTGATAGTACTTGTGTGTATTTGTGGTATTTTCATAAAAGCACAAGAAGTAGAAACAATTTCTTTTACTCGTGATGTGGATACATTGTATGAAAAAAAAGGATTAAAAGTGTTTCGTAAAATTTCCAAAATCAAAGTAGAAACAACATTTAGTAAAATCGATTCAGTTTATCTTAAAAAAGGTTTGACCTTTGATCAATCTGACTCTTTGGAGCAGGGAGTAGTGGATACTATTTATGTTGAAAAAAAAGACTATTTTAGTATATTTTCAAAAGGAGGTTTCTTGTGGTATATACCACAAGATGTAGTAATGAGGTATGTAAAAGATGAACAGTCTCCAATCATGAGTATTTATTATGGTCAAAGGGAGTTCAGTTTTGTAAAAATGTTTGTATTGTTGTTTTGTTTAATCACAATAATATTTTTCCTACATGCTTTATTTCATAAAAATATATCTCTGAAACAATTTTCAGTAAAGATTGGTAGTCTGATATTATTAATTGCCTTAGTTGTTGGATTAATAAAATCTATTGAATATGATTTCTTCTGGTTGCTTATGTTTTGTCTCATATTGTTACTCCTCATGATAATAAAATATTGTATATATTTGACTAAAACTGATTTATTTGAATGGAATAGCCTAAGCGCCCATGTAATCCATAACATGAAATCATGTAATGTCGTTCTATATATAGTATTTACTGGCTTTGCTATTGCTCGAGCTGTTAGTTATATATTTCCAGATAATATAAATAATATAAATGAAATTTGCTCATGCTATTTTTCTGGATATGTTGAATACTTCGATTATGTAAAATATTTTGAACGATCTGATATAAGTTTTCTACTTGATTATCTGTATTTATGGATTGGAGTTCTTGTATTTGGAGTATTGATGTATGTCACACAATCTTGGATAAAAAAAATTCAAAAAAAAAGACAAAGAGAAAATCAGAAAAATAATTAAATAAACAAAATAATCTTGAAGGAAAGCCTGAAAATTCGTAGAATTTTCAGGCTTTTTATTATCCATCTATATGTGCAATATATCCAAGAGAGGTGAGGGATTGGACTGTTTCTTGAAATTCATCTGGTGGAGAGGTATAAAGAGTATCTGCGTTTGTGCGTGGAGCTGAAAGAGTGACGGTAATCTCTTCTATGTTCTTTCTTTGAACAGAATGTGTAGTGTGTTTGAAATCTATTTGATCTAGAATAGATTTTGTTTGTTTAAGGATTTTATTTTTATGAGCAAGAGGAGTGGTAAGTGTAAAAATATAACGATGAGAAAAAGGAGGATAGAGGAGGGTTTTTCTGTCTTCTATTTCTTTTTCATACCAGTGATGCATATTTCCTTTTGTAAAATTCTCTAACAAAAAGTTATTTTCAAGCTGAGTTTGAATAATAAAATCATTATTTGTGATGGTTAAAAGGTTTCCTAGTAGACTGAGTATCTTCTCACTTATGCGATATGAAGGAATAGAAAATAGAGCATCAATAGAAGTGACGACAGTAGTATCTACATTTTCATCTATAAACGAAAGAGCTTTCTCTGTCCCTATGAGTATTCCTTTTGTCTCTTTGAATTTTTTTATTATTTGTTCTGATTTTTTCTTTGTTGGTGCTACGGTGCTATCGAGTGAGATGATGGGAGTTTTTGGAAATACTTTTTTGAGCACTTGTTCTATCCATTGCGTTCCATGGGTGAGTGTTCCCAGCTCCCAGCTCTGACAGTTGGAGCACACGGTGTGTGCTGAAGACTGACTCTTGCATCCATGGCATCTAAGAGTACGTCTTTCTTCGTTGCCCGTACTTTCATAGAGAGTGAAATTCTTCTTGCACGTAACACATGACTGAACGGTAGCACAGTCTTTGCAAATAATATTTCCAGATATTCCACGACGCAAAACATAGAGAAATATACTTTTTCCTTTTTTTAAATTATCATGTAGGTGAAAAAGGGTTTCTTTTGGCAGGAGTGAGTAGTTGTCTGTTGTTTTGTCGCGTAGGGGTGTAGTGATGATTTGTTTTTCATCAGATCTATTGTGTGTCGTAAAAACAGGTCGAACAAGAAAAGGAAATACATCCTCTTCTCCTCTATATATGCTATCGACACTGAGCCATGTATCAGCACAGATAAGTGTGCATTTTTTAGCACGAGCTAATTCAATGAGAAAAAGCCTTGTGTCATTATAAGGGTATGAACGAGATACATAGAGAGGAGAGTTTTCCTTTTCAATAATAATGCATCCAACGTCGTGGCGAGGAAGAGAAAGAAAGGAAGGTGTAGTAATAATACATACAGGATCTTCTCTCTCTGTTGTATTGTTCCAGATTTCAAGTATTTTCTTTGGTGTCATTCCTGAGGCAAGGATGACGAGCTTGCTCTCTATTCCCTTGCTCAGAGCATGAGAAAGAGTGATGCCGTGTTGAATAGTGGGAGTTACTATGATGATAGATTTCTTTTTTGCAAAATATTCTCGTATAAGGCTTTTATAGCTATCCGTTCTCTGATCAAGAGGGGATTGTAATGTGTATATAGTATGTTCAGAAAAATCCTCTTCTGTGGGCGCAGCGAGCTCTGTTGACTGTTTGAGTATGGCATCGGGAATATATGAAGATAGAATACTACCAGTAGGTACTCCTAGTAATTGGGCGCTTGATTGACAGGCAACAAGAAAAGAATCTTGAAAGAGGGGTTTTTCGAGTAATATGGAATCTATTTTTTTGAGCATAAAAGCAGAGTCTTTGATCTTTCCTTTTTGGTCAGCGAGATTGCTCGCTTCTATGACGAGTGCGGGTACATTTTTCTTCCGTATTGGTACAGAAACTATCATTCCTGGTGCGACATAAATGCTTGAAAAATAGGACAATGACTCTGTGCGTATCTTGCTTGAAAGAGGGAGAATGTTGGCAATGTAGAGATTCATATATCTATACCATAGCATTATTTTTTATCTAAAGATAAATGTATATTTTAAAAGAATTTTTACAAACCAAAAAGCTCATCAAGTAAGGCAGCCCACTTTTCTTGGAAAAGAGTCATTATGAGTATTGCAGGCAATACAACAATAGATAACATAATAAATAATATAAAATTAAATACATTTTTCATGTAAATATCATATCATATTTATGATATACTGTAATGCAATGAAGTATATACCTGCGATAGAAAGTCACATTGTATCTCATTCTCGCTTTAAGAAAAAAAGTAAAATTTTTAACCTCGATCACGATATTGCTTTTAAGCAGGAGCTCTATGTTGCTCTTGATTCATATGATTGTGATATTCCCTTGAGAAATAATGACTTTGAAAAATTATATGAATATGACGGACATGTGCATTTAGGATGTGGACTAGAGACATCAAGAAACACCGAAATATTTCCAGTAACTGATTCTGTTTTAGAATATGCTGGATTTGCTGCGGTGAACGGCAACTATGTCATGCTTTCTCATCCTGAGATTCAAACAGAAGATGGATATATACTGACGACAATGTATATGCATTGTTCAAAATATCATGTTCAATTTTCATCTCGCGAAAAAATGTTACGACAAATTTCTCTGAATAGCTATCCTCTGAAAAAGATATCAAAAGATACGTGCATAGGTGTGGTGGGAAATACAGGGAATGCAGAAAAACATGAAAAACCTTATCTTCATATTCAGTGCGAATTGCGAAATCCAAAAACAGATAAAAGAGTGATTATCAATCCATCTTTCCTCTTTGACTAAGTCTTATAAAAAGAGTATCTTATAGTCATGAGTATAT
This sequence comes from Flavobacteriaceae bacterium, assembly GCA_047614005.1. Classification (GTDB taxonomy): domain Bacteria; phylum Patescibacteriota; class Minisyncoccia; order Phycocordibacterales; family UBA1006; genus JBLHIK01. The sequence goes on from JBLHIK010000004.1 coordinate 4,408, forward strand.
TTACTAAAAAACTTGGAATTGATTTAGGAACTGCCAACATATTGGTCTTTTTACCTAAGAAGGGAATCGTCCTCAATGAGCCATCTGTCGTTGCTATTTCTCAGCATGACAATAAAATCCTTGCCGTAGGACAAGAGGCAAAAGAAATGATAGGTCGCACTCCTGATACTATCGTGGCATATAGGCCTATGAAAGATGGAGTGATAGCCGACTATCGAGTGACTCAGGCAATGCTTCAGTATTTTATTCGAAAGGCACTTGGGTCATGGAATATTTTCAAACCTGATGTAATGGTGTCTGTTCCTGCAGGTATTACCTCTACTGAGAGGCGTGCTGTAGTAGAAGCTACTGTTCGCGCTGGTGCTAAAAACGCATACGTAGTAAAAGAGCCTATTCTCGCTGCTATCGGTGCTGGTATTCCTATCTATGAATCTCGTGGGTCTATGGTGGTGGATATTGGAGGAGGTACTACTGATGCTGCTGTGATATCTCTCGGAGGTATTGTGGCATCAACATCAGTAAAGGTGGCAGGAGACAAGCTTGATCAAGCTATTATTGATTATATAAAAAAGAAATTCAATCTCGCTATTGGTGACAAAACTGCAGAACGTATCAAGATACAAATAGGCTCAGCGATACCTCTCGAAGATGAACTCACTATGACTATAAAGGGACGTGACTACATCCAAGGTCTTCCTCGGAGTGCTGAAATCAGTACCAATGAAATCACTAAGGCTATCGATATGCAACTCAAGGCAATGATACGTGCGATAAAAGACGCCCTACAAGAAACACCTCCTGAACTCTCTGCTGATATTATCGACTACGGTATCATCATGACAGGTGGTTCTTCTCAGCTCCGCAATCTTCCAGAGCTGGTATATCGAAAGACAGGTGTAAAAGCTCGTCTTGCTGACAATCCTCTCTACTGTGTGGCTCAAGGTACAGGTATCGCTCTTGAACATTTAGATACGTATAAAAACGCACTTTCTACAAAACGTTAATTTTTTTTAAAAAAACCTCATGTGAGGTTTTTTTTGATATACTATTATATATATGTTTGGAAAAAAACTTTCATCATCTCAATATTTCCTCTACGGGTCCCATCTCTCTGAAGTGCAAGAGCGTGTTCTCTTTGAGATAGAAAGAATGGGTGTGAGTGTTCATGGAAATCCTGACTTGTTTCTGCATACTGTATCAAATCTCGCAATAGATGATGTTCGCATGATAAATGCCTTTGCTGGATCAAGAGGTGTTACGGAACAAAATAAAATCTGTATTATCAATTTTCACACCGCAGGCATAGAGGCACAAAACGCTCTTTTGAAAACAGTAGAAGAATCCTCATGCAACTTTTTTATCATAGCTCCTTCTTTTGATAGTATTACAGAGACACTTCGCTCTCGAATGACTCTTGTTCCTATAGAACATTCTCAAACTGAAAGAGAATGGGTACAAAAGGGAGTAAATCTGATAAAGCTTTCTTATGAAGAAAGACAATCTCTCTTATCGGATTTTCACGCTATTCACGACAAGAAAAAAGATGAAGAGATGCACAAGAAGATACGTATACACGGAGAAGATATTATCAACGGAATTGAAAAATGTATTTCAGAAGAGTCAGAGCCTCTTCGAAAAAAATGGAAAGGAAAATACAATGATGTGTACGAAGACTGTGTTTCTATGAGAAAACTCATAAGGATCCCTTCATCTTCACCTAAAATGATTTTGGATTATATTGTGTCCACAATACCATTGACATAAATACTCATATGGCGTAATCTAAGACTAAATAGTTAAATTTAGCTAAACAGCCAGAGCACTGGGTTGTATAACATACAGTGATTGTAACTTTACATTTAAATACATAGATCATGAAAGAAGAAATTGAATTTGTTGAATTTCAACTTATTGAAATTACAACAAAAACAAAAAATGAAATCCTGAAACAGTTTCAAAAAGAAGATTATATTAATGTAAGGATTTTTTCTGACGGAACAAACGAATTTCTGGAAATGCAAAAATTGAACGAAGGTTTTATTATCTATTATAAAGGTGAGAAGCAATTTGCTTTTTCAGAGCCTACACAAGTTCTTAATGTAGAAAAATATAATCGTTGCGTTTTAGTATCTTTACATGAGGGTCTTGATTTCCTTATGAGTCTTGTAGATAAGAAGAAATCTATCGTTAGCCTTAATTCAACGATAGATTTATCTATTCCTGGATGTGTTCAAGTGATCTCTGAAGAAGAAACTAAAATCTTGTATGTAGAAAATGGAAATGTTTACAAGGGAAAGAGGTTTAGAAATGTAGATATTCTCAATTGTATTGTAGAGGTATCTGAAGACGAAAGTCTCCAGTTGATTGACTGCAAAGAAGATAAAACATTCAAAACATCTGACGTTGTTCACTGGGGGAACTATAAAACTTCAAATTTGATTTTGGCTCACGATAACTATGGAAGAAAATTGATCATCCACCCTACGCTCGATAATTTTGATGAAAATGATCTGAGTGAAATATGGACTGATGAAGATAGTATTCCTGGTTGGATTAGACTTGGTTATCATGATTCTGAAATAGAATGGAATGCTGTAATACATATGAAAGGTAATTATACAATTACATGTGATTATGAGGAACTTGTATTCAAAAAAACAATTATTCCCAACTATTTAATGCATAAAAGCGAAAATTCGTGGTTTCTTATATATGCTGATGTTGAAAATGGTAATGTATTAAAAATACCTTTAAGTGTTACTCTAGAAGTAGACTCAGAAAAAAATCGATTCATTATTATTTGTAATAAAAGTGGCGCTCGAGCTACTATACAGAATGGTATCCTGAGCACTTTCCAGTTTCCAGTAGAGGTGCAGGAAAAAATTTCTTGATTCTTTAAATCTAATTCCAAAAGCGATAATTGTATTACAATACAATTATCGCTTTTTTGTTTTTTTAGTATCTTGCTAAGTTTTGAAAATTTTTAAGGATATTTCTTGGTAGGGTCCGACCTTGCAAAGAGGCCTTTTCAAAATGCAAGTGACTTGCATTTTGGTGTGTATATTTATTTTTTCATAAAGAGAGGTGTTAATGTAGTAAAAAGCTTGCATTATTATGTATATATGCTATAATATACATAGTACCTTGAAAAAAGTTTTTGTAGATAATATTTTTTTGGTTTATTAGAGTATGTAAGATATTTATATCTTCTAATAAACCAAAAAAAACAAACAGCTATGAAAACTTTATCAGAAACAGCAATTAAGAATGTAAACATAGTATTAGATTATGCTGAAGAGTGTATTAAGCAAGATCCAACATCTAAAGACGTTGTTTTGCAAGAGCACCATGTGCTGTCTAAAGGTAAGCATATTATAACTTATCTTTTGGATGTTCGTGATGTTATCACTCAAGTATTTGATGGATATGATGTTGAAGCAAAAACACAAGCTTTACAAAAGCTTGGAAATAGAATCGACAGAATGCTTCATGTTCCACACCTTGCTTAATTAATACTTTAATTGCTAAAGGCCTATTGATATTTATCAGTAGGCTTTTTTTATATCAAAAATTATCTTAAAAAATAATCTGTGATATACTTTTGCATATGTTTAATGAATTTAAAAAAGAATTAGAGAAAACACAAGAATGGCTTTCTCTCGAATATACAAACGTGCGAACAGGGAGGGCAACACCTCTCATACTGGATTCAGTAATGGTAGATGTTTACGGTGCAAAAAGTCCTATTAAAAACAATGCAGCAGTAACTATTGAAGGTCCGAAAAGCCTTCTTGTATCTCCATGGGATAAAAGTATAACAGGAGAAATAGAACGCGCTATACGTGAAGCAGATCTCGGTCTCTCTGTATCAGCTGGTGATGGAGGTGTACGTGTGCATTTTCCAGAGCTTACTGAAGAATCTCGAGGAAAGCTGGCTCGAGTGCTTAAAGAAAAACTCGAAGATGCTCGCGTGTCAGTTCGAAAAGCTCGTGACGAAATGTGGGAAGGTATTCAAGAAAAAGAAAAAAACGGAGAAATGACAGAAGATGAGCGTTTCCGAGCTAAAGAAGAAATGCAAAAATATGTAGACGAAAGCAATAAGGTACTGGAAGAGACATTTAAAAAGAAAGAAGTAGAAGTATTGGCTATCTAATACATAAAGGTATCTTCCTTATGTAATATTTTTTTATGTCTATTATTATACTCATTGTAATTCTCGCTGTACTTGTTCTCGCTCATGAGTGGGGGCATTTTATCGTTGCCAAAAAGACTGGTATGAGAGTGGATGAATTTGGTATTGGTTTGCCACCTCGGGCTTGCGTTTTGACGAAGAAAAATGGAACGCTCTTTACTCTCAACTGGATACCTTTTGGTGGTTTTGTAAAAATATATGGAGAGGGAGTGGATGGAGGAGATAGTAAAGATAAAGAAACTTCATCACATCTTCCTATGAATAAAAAACCAAGGTGGATGCAGGCTCTCGTTCTGATTGCTGGAATTGTTATGAATATACTCGTCGCATACGTACTCTTTGCTTTTTCTTTTATAGGGCAACAGCAACTCTCTCATGATACTCATACTTTTGATATAGAAAAAACAGAGCTTATTACAACTTTTGTTGCAGAAGATTCTCCTGCTGGAAGAGCTGGAATTGTTCCTGGAGATGTAATAACCTCTGTTCTTGTAGATGGAGTAGATACAAAGATGTCTGCAGAGGAATTTGCTTATCTACCTAAAGAAGATGGAATAACTTTTTCATATAAAAATAATATCGATGAATCGCAGACAATCACACTCTTCCCAGAAGAGCTCGAAGGCGCAGAAGGGTTACTGATAGGAGTACAGACAACATACCTCGATACTGTGAATTTAAATATAGTAGATGCTTTCTCATATGCAGTTTCTTTTACATCAAGGGTCACTGTGTCAGTGGGACAGTCTTTCATTGCGCTTATTGGTGACGCATTCTCAGGTAATGCAAACATGGATGCACTTTCTGGTCCTGTGGGGATTGTAGGGGTGATAGGTGATGTATCGGACAATAGTGGTTTCTCAGGACTTCTCTTTTTAGCTGGTATCATATCTTTGAATCTTGCTATTTTGAATCTTATTCCATTTCCCGCTCTCGATGGGGGAAGATTGCTCGTGGTTCTTATCGAATCAATTATGGGTAAAAACCTCAACTCTCAGGTGATAGGTATATATCACACTGTGGGATTTGCTCTACTTATTCTTCTTATGATATTTGTGACAGTAAATGATATTGTAAAATTATTTTAACATTCTCAATATTAAAGAATAATAGAGCTTATTTTATTAAAGTGTAAATGTATTGACAAAAAAATCTCATGTGATAAAGTTCTCTTGTTATAAACATTTATTTATTAGGTAAGCCAAAGCAACAATATGTCAGTATTAAGTTTTAAACCAAAAACAATAACGAAAAAACTCCTGAGTGTTTTGAATAATCGCAATAGTGATATTGTGACTAAGCGCTACGGTCTTTCTTCTGGAAAAAAACAAACGTTAGAATCGATAGGACAAGAATACGGAATCACTCGTGAGCGTGTTCGACAAATCGAAAATGCAGCACTTTCTGCTATTCGAAAATCTCAAGAATTTAGTGAGATTCAAGGAGAAATGTTTTCTGAACTAGAAGACGTTCTTCATGATCTAGGTGGTCTTGTAGAAGAACAAAATCTTCTCGAGCACATGTCAGAAGACTCTGTAATGCAAAGTCATCTTAACTTGCACCTTACTCTTGGTGATAATTTTAAGCACCATAAAGAAAATGAACATTTTCATTCAAGATGGAGCGTAAATAGTGAAATAGAAGACACTGTACACACTGCTCTTTCTGATCTCTACGGAAATCTATCTAGTGAAGAAATCATAAAGGAATCAGAACTCCTTGAACGATTTCTTACTCAATTACAAGAAGTAAATGATCATTATAAAAATGATGCAACAGCGCGTCGCTGGATTCAAATATCAAAAAAAGTAAAATCAAATCCACTAGGAGACTGGGGGCGTACTGATTCTGCTAATATCAAGACTCGTGGTATTCGCGACTATGCATACCTCACTATGCGAAAACATGGTTCTCCTCTTCATTTTCGTGAAGTTGCAGACAATATCACTGAGATGTTTGATAAAAAAACAAATCATGCAACATGTCATAATGAACTTATCAAAGATGACCGTTTCGTTCTCATAGGACGAGGACTCTACGCTCTCTCTGAATGGGGATATGAGCCAGGCGTTGCACGTGATGTTGTAAAGAACATTCTTGAAAAAGAAGGTCCAATGACAAAAGAAGAGATAGTAGATAAAGTAATGAAAGAACGTTACTTTAAGAGAAATACTATTCTCGTAAATCTCCATAATAAAAAACATTTCAAAAAAGATAAAGACGGACGATATAGTCCCGTAAAATAATTTTGAGAAATACTGACATAAAAAATAACTCCCATGTGGAGTTATTTTTTTGTTAAATTTAAATTTTTATGTGTTAAAATAGACGTATATGATATTGAGATGGAATACTATAATACTTGTAACTTTACTCGCACTGATGACCGCGCCTTTTATAGTATCTGCTCAGCTCACACCCGCAGCGCGCGCTGCTCTCGAAGCACAGCTCGTTCAGCTAGAAGCAGAGATTAAGGCCCAGGAAGTTCAACTCTCTGGTCAGAAAAATCAATCAACATCTATTACAAGTGAGATAAACAGACTGCGCAGTGATATAAATGCAACAAAAACAAAGATCAATTATCGCAACACTCAGATCAAAAAATTGAAAAATGAAATAGGTGGAAAAGAAAACACTATTAAAAAATTCCAAACGACTATAGCAGAAAAGAAGGTGTCACTAGGCAAGCTTCTTCGCAGAACATACCAACTCGAAGAACAAGATTTTCTGTATGTGATAATGGGTTCTGAAAGTGTGTCTGATTTTTATTTTGATACTGATTCATATATTTCAATCAAGCGTTCTTTGGGTGATTCTATTGATGAGCTTGGTGTTGCAAAGATTTCTACAGAAGAACAAAAAGTTCTCCTTGAAAAAAAGAGAGAAGAAGAAGCAGATGTAAAAGCAGAACTTGAACGAGCAAAAAACAAAGTAGAGAGTGTGAAAAAAGAGCAAGATGGCTTGCTTGCAGTATCAAAATCAAAAGAAAAAACATATGAACAGGTCATAGCAGATAGACGCGCCCGAGCATCCTCTATACGTGCGGCACTTTTCGAGCTTCGTGGTCAAAATGGTATTCCTTTCGGTACTGCACTTGATTTTGCTCAGTCAGCAGGTAAGAAAACAGGAGTACGAGCTGCTCTCATTCTTGCTATCTTAAAACAAGAGTCAAATCTCGGTAAAAATGTCGGTACTTGTAATAGACCAGGTGATGCGCGCACATGGAAAACTATCATGCCAGGACCAGGGCAGTCATGGAGAGATGACCAAGCTGCTTTTGTGAGAATTACAACAAAACTAGGAATATCTCCTGACGGACAAGCTCTTTCATGCCCACTTTCTTCTGGTGGATGGGGAGGTGCTATGGGGCCATCTCAGTTTATCCCGTCTACATGGGAAGGTTATGAAAAGAGGGTTGCAAATGCAGTAGGAGTGAGCATTGCTGACCCGTGGAATCCACGTCACGCTATTATGGCAACGGCACTATATATGAGTGATCTTGGCGCAGGAGCTCAGACATACACAGCAGAAAGAGAAGCTGCGTGTAAATACTATTCTGGAAGAGGTTGTTCAGCTCCAAATGTAAAAAATGCTTTCTATGGTAACGCTGTTGCAACTCGAGCAAATGCTATGCAAGAAAAGATAGACTTTCTTGAAGGAGTTCAATAATATTTCTTGAATACATAGTAATATGACTCAAGAAAAACTCAAAGAAAGAAAAAAACGTTTTAAAAAATTATATAAAGAGCTTGTCGCTTTATTGCCTCGTCAAATGACAGCACTTAATTTTTCTAATCCATGGGAGCTTGTCATAGCAGTGTCTCTTTCGGCTCAGTGTACTGATAAACAAGTAAATAAAGTAACGGAAAAACTTTTCAAAAAATACAAAACACTCGAAGATTACTGTAATGCAGATATAAGCGAGTTTGAAAAAGATATTTATAGTACGGGTTTTTATAAAAATAAAGCAAAAAACGTACTCGCTGCAGCAAAAACTCTGCGTGATGAGTTTGATGGTATTGTTCCTCAGACGGTTGCAGACCTCATCGTTCTTTCTGGAGTGGGAAGAAAAACAGCTCATGTGGTTCTTAAAAACGGATTTGGTATTGCAGAAGGAATAGCAGTGGATACTCATGTAATACGTTTTTGTGTGAGATATGATTTGTCTGATTTTACTGACGCTGTTCGTATTGAAAAAGACCTTATGAATATTGTCCCTAGAGAGGATTGGGTATGGTGTTCTTATTATATGATTTGGTATGGACGACTGATTGCACCAGCAAAAAGGTATGACACCTCAAAAGACCCTTTGCTGAAAATATATCCTGCGGCTAGCGAGCGATTTAGAGTGTAATGTGTATATACTCTGTCGGTTATTAATAGAGCTATGATATACTACATGTATGGCACATCTTACTGATGAAAAAATAAAAGAACTCGAGCTAAAAGCAAATGATATTCGTATGAGTATTATAGATATGCTTGAAGATGCAGGGTCTGGGCATACTGCTGGACCTCTTGATATGACGGATATATTTACTGCTTTTTATTTTCATATATTAGAGCACGATCCTAAAAATCCAGAATGGGAAGAGAGAGATAGGCTGATACTCTCCAATGGTCATATTGTACCTGTGAGGTACGCTACGATGGCTCATGCGGGGTATTTCCCACTCGAAGAGCTTTCTACTCTTCGGTCTTTCGGATCTCGACTACAAGGTCACCCAGAAAGAGAACTCTTGTCTGGTCTCGAAACTACTTCCGGTCCTCTTGGTTGTGGTCTCGGTCAAGGTGCAGGTATGGCTCTTGCTGCTCGCATGGATGGAAAGAAATTTTTTACATATGTATGTATGGGAGATGGTGAGCTCAATGCTGGAAATATTTGGGAAAGTGCAATGTTTGCAGGGAAAAATAAGCTAGGAAATCTCATAGGTATTATTGATAGAAATAATATTCAAATAAATGGAATGACAGAAAATGTGATGCCTCTTGAACCACTGCGTGACAAATGGGAATCTTTTGGTTTTCATGTTCTTGAAGTTGATGGTCACAATATCCCATCTTTTATAGACGCTATTGAACAAGCAAAAGCGATTTATGAAAAACCGACTGTTATCATAGCTCATACTATTGCAGGAAAAGGAATCAAAGAGATAGAGTTTGATCACAATTGGCATGGAAAACCACCAACGACAGAAGAAGAACAACGTTTCTTGCATGAGCTCCGTACATTACGAGGAACTATAGAAAAAGGAGAATAATATGATAAATAAAGATTTACATTTAGTAGAAGATATATTCAACACAGAATCCTTGGAAAAAGTTCCAACGCGAAATGGTTTTGGGGAAGGTCTTCTCGAAGCTGGGCGTCTCGATGAGCGTGTGGTTGCTCTTTGTGCTGACCTTTCTGAAAGTACTCGCATGCATCATTTTCAGAATGAATTTCCAGAAAGATATGTAGAGATAGGAGTAGCTGAACAGAACCTTGCTGTCGTTGCTAGTGGTATGGCAAACTATGGGAAAATACCTTTTATATCGAGCTACGCTGCCTTTTCTCCAGGAAGAAATAATGAACAAATCAGAACAACAATATCTCTTGCTAATCTCCCTGTAAAAATAGCAGGTTCTCATGCAGGTCTTTCTGTAGGTCCGGATGGTGCAACACACCAAGCGCTTGAAGATATTGGTCTTATGCGTATGCAGCCCAACATGATCGTCCTTGCTCCATCAGATGCTCTCGAAGCAAAGAAGGCAACGCTCGCAGCAGCTCAGATAGATAGTCCTGTTTATATACGCCTCGCGCGCGATAAATCTCCTGTATATACTACTGAAAAAACTCCTTTCGAAATAGGAAAAGCATATGTGTATTATGAGAGCGAAAAACCTCTCGTTGCTCTTTTTGCGTGCGGAGCTCTGTTGCATAACACTCTTTTGGCTGCAGAAATTCTTGAAGAAAAAGGTATCGGAAGTATCGTGGTAAATGTTCCAACTATCAAGCCTCTTGATACTGAGACGATAGAAATGGTCGCAGAGAAAGTGGAGGGAATTGTGACTGTTGAAGAACATCAAGTTGCTGGAGGTATGGGTTCTGCTATTGCTGAACATCTCGTACAGATACATCCTCTTCCTATGCGTTTTATAGGTATCCATGATCGCTTTGGTCAGTCAGGAACGACACCCGAGCTCTACGAAGAGTACGGACTTACTCCAGAAGATATATCAAAAGCAGGGGAATCTCTGGCTCATGAAAAAGTATAGACATTATAAAAATCAAAAAACATACACACTTCTACATGAAGCGTGGGATACTGAGCGTAAAGAAAAGGTTGTTGTATATAGAGGAGAGTATAGTTGCGCCGAATTAGGAAAAAACCCCATCTTTACAAGAAATAAAGATGAGTTTTTTTCGTCGGTAATAAATTCAGAAGGGGAAGAAGTTCTTCGTTTTGAATCTCTTTAGTTGAGAGTAGTGTCTATGTTCTCGTCTGCATTTTTCTGATTTTTTAATATTTCAGCTTGAATTTCTAGATTGATTGTTTCTTCTTTAATTTCTTGTATTCTTTCATGGTTACTATTCATTTGTTCAGTCATTTTTTCAATTTCTTCTTTTAGATAATTGAGATTTTTCTTTTCACCTTTATATTCTAAAATAAGAGCACCAGCTTCTGCGATGGTGTGCATTAAAACATCTAATTCAGCTTCTGTGAGAGTGTTGCTCGATTTCTTACTTTCTTCTATCCTTGCAAGAAAGTCTTGGGTTTTATTTTCTATATTAATTATTTTTTGTTTTTGTTGTTTGATATTTTCTTTAAGAATGGAAGCGAGTTCAAAATAAGCAGTAGGTTCATCTGTAAGCTTTTTGTACTTGTCTATTGAAAGAGCTCTTTTTTCTGCAGAAAAACTCTCTACAGTTCCGTCGGATACTGCCTTGTCTATAATTTCTTCAAGCTCTCTCTCTCCTTTTTCAGAGAGACCTGGTATTTTTTTAGGTTTAAAATGTTCCATATCTTTCATGTATATTAGTTGATAAAAGAAGGATCTTCCTCTAAATTATTTTTTATATCTTCTTTTATGTTTTTAGTTTCATTTGTGAATCTTTCTATCGATTGAGTTTTTTCTTCCATTGCTTCGGATAAATCACGAGCTTTTTTATCATCGAAATTATCAGAACATAGTATTTCACTGTATCTCTCTTGTATTTGTTCTAGGTGTTTTTCTGTTCTAATTATTTGATCTTCTAATAATTTAATTTGTTTCAAAGACTCTACTATTGTGTCGCCTTTTAAATTATCATGTGCCGTCAATATATTATAAGCTGTATCTTTTCCGGCAGCAGCAAGTTCTTCTTTCGAAATGTCTACAAAAATATCTTTTTTCTTTGGAGAATTCTCTAAGCTCATACTATATTTCTTTTATCTTGTAGTCCTCTGGTGCTTTTTCGAGCCATGTTTCAATTTCTTCTACAGATAAGAGCCCTTTTTGTGCACCGACGTGTTGAACAACGTTCATTGAGTTTATCGGTGCTCGCATGAGTGCTTCTGATACAGACATTCCTTTTGCAAGAAAGCTGGTAAAAGCTGAAGAGAAAGAGTCTCCAGCTCCTGTGCGCTCTACTGGAGGAGCTGGGTCTGGATAAATAGGCATGTAATATGTTTTTTCTGTATATGAGTCGTATACGTATGCTCCATCAGTTCCATCAGTAATACATACTATCTTAGGACCATATGAGTGAACAATAGAGAGGAGTTCTTGTACATTAGTTGTTTTGTTTTCTGTGATCTTCTGCGCTTCTTGAACATTACAGAAGAATACTTCAGATGCTTTATATATATCAGAGAGTTTTTCATGACCAAGGCTGATTTGATATGTTCCTGGCTGAAAAGCCATTTTAATATTATTTTCTTGTACCCAATCTGCGATATCAGAGTGATACTGCATGGAGTCTTCTCCTACTGAAGTAAAATATATCCATGAAGGAGTTTCTAAGTTTTTAATCTGTTCGGCAAGGTTATAAGTAAAATCTTCATGCTTGATGAGAATTGTGCGTTCAGCTTGAAAAGAAAGAATATAGTGATAATTCGTTTTTTTACCTTCTTCTATTGTGACAAAATCCGTTGAGACATTGTTTTCTTTGAGTGTTTCAAGACATTCTCGACCAAAGTCATCATTTCCTACATGACTCATAGAGGCTGAAGTGAGTCCAAGTCGTGACGCAGACACGGAAGCATTGGGTCCATTTCCAACAGCTTTTACTACATCTACTTTGTCATAAGGTATCTTGTCTCCAAAACGCATACAAAGTTCTTTTGTCTGAGTCTTCATATTTTCTTGTACGTGAGCGTCACTTAGTTTTATAAATGCATCGACAAGAATATCTCCTATTGATAAAAATTCAATCTTTTTCTTTTCCATAGTATTGTATATTGTTATATTATATTAGTGTTATAATTATAACATATGATACAAATAGAAGATATTTCTCTTAAAGATATTGAAAAAATTATATGTAGTACAAAGACGTTTTTTAATTCACCTGTTTCTTCTATAGAGCAAAAAAATGATACTTCTTATGTAACAGAGTGTGATAAAAACATAGAATCTTTTTTGATAGAGAAGCTCACTGTTCTTTTTCCTAGTATTCCATTTCTTTCAGAAGAAACAAATGCAGATACAAATATAGAAAAAGGTTTTGCTTGGTGCATAGATCCTATTGATGGCACTCATAATTTTATACAAGGTATTCCTTTCTTCTGTGTATCTGTGGGATTACTTTATAATGGTGAGTCTGTCTTAGGTTGTGTGTATGACCCCATGCGTAATGAACTTTTCTCAGCAAAGAAAGGCGAAGGGTTTTTCTTTCAAGGGGAAGTGTATGACAATAATATAAAATATCAGAAAGAATATTATATGTTTTCGACTGCTCGAGCTCAGAATAGATATATGGATGAGAATGAAGTTTGTAGAAAGCTACAAACTTCAAAAAAACAATACAAATATCGCCGATTTTGTTCATGTGCTCTTGAGCTCGCATATGTTGCTATTGGTCGCTTAGATGCTCTGTTTATTTTAGGAAATAGTCATTGGGACTATGCTGCAGCAGAATGTATTTTGAAAGAAGCTGGTGGAATAAAAGAAACATTATCTGATTCTGATTATCTTTGTACTTATAATCAAAGCATAAAAGATGATATAATAAAATTATTATAAAATAATACATATATATGACTAAAATATTTCTCGATAGTGGTAGCCCAAAACATACAAAAGAAACTCTCAGTCACGTATATCTTGACGGACAAACTACCAATCCTTCATTATTTGCAAAACATCCCAAAGCACAAGAGTGTCTGCAGGATGGTGTTACTTGCAATAATGATGATTTGTTAAAAATATATAAAGATATAATTTTAGAAATATACGAACTTATTCCCGAGGGTGATATATCTGTAGAGGTATACGCAGACAGTACTACGAGCGCACAGGATATGATAGACCAAGCCGAAGTAATAAAGACTTGGATACCAAATCCTTTTATAAAACTACCTATTACTCAAGAAGGTTTGAAAGCAGCACATATTCTTTCATCTGAAGGAGTAAATATAAATATGACATTATGCTTTAGTCAGGAGCAGGCTATGGCAGTACATTCTGCTACAAAGGGTTCTACTGGAAAAGTGTTTGTATCTCCTTTTATCGGTAGACTTGATGATAAGGGTGTTCGAGGTATAGACTTGATAGAGCACATACTGGCAGACTATCAAAAGATAGATAGCCATGTGTCTGTTTTAGCAGCATCGGTCCGCTCTCTTGAACATATGCAACAAATATTTGAACTTAATACCGATATCGTAACCGCTTCCAAAGATCTTATCGTAAAATGGGTTCAATTAGAGGACAATATAGAAATGACAGAAGAAGAACAAACTGCAATAGAATATAAAGAGCTAGAGGTACATGAAGACTGGACACAATACAACATCTCTCATGAACTTACTGATGTTGGATTGCAGAAATTTGCAGATGATTGGAATAAGCTAATTAAACAATAATATGAAAAATCTTCGAGAATATATAGAACAAGCAGAAAAAGAAAAGAGAGCAATAGCTCATTTAAATATAAGTACTATTGATATGCTTTACGGTTGTGTGGATGCATTATCTGAATTACGAACTTCATCAGGTTTAGATATACCTTTAATAATAGGAGTTTCTGAAGGAGAAAGAAAACATATGGGTTTGCGTGTCATACGAAGTATTATTGATACGATTAAAGAAGAAAGAAATATTCCTTTATTTTTAAATGCTGATCATACAGGGACAGTGCAAGGTTGCAAAGATGCAATAGATGCTGGTTTTGATATGGTGATATATGACAATGTTAAAGCTTCTTTTGAAGATAATGTTGCAGGTGCTAGAGAAGTGGTTGCGTATGTAAAAGAAACAAAAAAAGATTGTGTTATTGAAGCTGAGTTAGGATTTATTGGTTCAGGTTCTGTGATGAAAGATACTATGCCAGAAGGTGTATCATCTGAAAATATGACTCATCCAGACGAAGCACAGAAATACGTTGAAGAAAGTGGAGTGGATATGCTTGCTCCTTCAGTAGGTACCGTGCATGGTATCGTAAAAACAGGAAACCCTTCTCTGGATGCAGAGCGTGTTTTACAGATACGTAATACATGTGGTGCTCCTTTAGTATTGCATGGTGGCTCTGGTTCTACGGATGAAGATTTTTTAGCTGTTATTGAAGCAGGAATATCAGTAATACATATTTCTACAGAGATTCGAAAAGCGTATTTTGATGCTCTGAAAGAAAATGTAAATACTACTGAAAGTATATCTCCTTATCGCTATCTTGCTCCTGTTCGACTAGCTGTAACTCAAAAAGCAAAAGAACGTATTGCTCTTTTTTGGAAAATGTAAAATAAAATAAGAAAAAACCCAAGCTTAGAAGCTTGGGGTTTTTTTTATTTGAATACTACTAATTTTTTGCTTTATATATTTTCAGCTGAGTGTGTTCCTGCTATCCATCCTGTTGTCCAGCAGAGTTGGAGAGAATACCCACCTGAAGGTCTGTTGATGTTGAGGATGTCTCCCAAAAGATAGAGATTGTCATGTTTTGCGCTTTGCATGGTTTTGAAATTTACTTCTGAAAGCAAGACTCCTCCATCTGCAATAACTGCTTTGTCATATCCAAGAGTTCCAGATATATTAAATCGCAAGTCTTTGAGCTTGTGAGTGATAGCTCGACGCATTTCTTTTGTAATAGAATTTCCTTTTGTATTTGGTTCGAGGCCTGGTATTCGCTTCATGATAGCTTCTGATATTTTCTTATGAATGATATCTGGAAGTATGTTTTTTAATTCTTTATTATTCGCATCGAGAAGTTTCTGAAGTCTTTTGTCGAGATCTGTGAATTCTGTATCGGGGAAAAAATCCAATGAAGCATCGACGTCTCCTTGTTCAAGAAGTTCCCGTACTTCATATGAAGAGTTGAGGACAAGTGGTCCTGAAATACCAAAATGAGTAAAAAGGATCTTACCAAGTTTTTTTACATGAACTTTATCGTTTTGTATAAAAGAGAGTCTGAGGAAAGACCATGTTGTTCCAGAAAGGTTTTTCACCCATTCTTCGTTGCTTGTGAGAGGTACTACGTTTGGATTAGGGCTACTCACTGTATGTCCAAGCTCTTTGAGAAATTTAAAACCATCTCCTGTAGAGCCTGTCTCTGGTGCTGCAAAACCTCCTGTTGCAAGTATGAATTTTTTACCAAAAAAACGTCCATGTGGAGTATAGACAGACTGAATGTTTTTCTTTTCGTTGCTCTGTATTTTTACTACAGGGTTTTGTATATAAACATCAACTTTCCCTTTTCTAATATATTTTTCAAGAACGCGATATACATCGTATGCTCTTTGGGTGTGAGGAAAGGCTCTTTTTTTTGCCTCTACCACAAGAGGAAGGTCTCTTGACTCAAAGAAGTCAAAAGTATCTTTACTTGAGAATTGTGAAAAAGGGGAGTAGAGAAAGTTCTTTGCTTGCGGAAACTTTTCAAGAAATACTTTTATATCAAATTCAGCATTGGTTATGTTGCATCTACCACCTCCTGTGATCTTGAGTTTTTTTCCAAGTTCGTCATTTTTTTCGAGGATACATACTGAAGCGCCCATCTCAGCCGCGCGTCCAGCAGCTATCATTCCTGATGAACCTCCTCCTATGACAATGACATCATATTCTGTTTTAGGGTTTTTTGACATAGGCACTATAATGCAATAAAAAAATATAAATTGCAAGGATTATTCTTGAATTAATATATATGAGTTTATATGCAGTCTGATATACTTGTATTATGCCGTACTCACATAATCTTAAAAAAGAACAAATGCTTACTTGGATTGAGATTTCAAAAAGTGCTTTTATCTCCAATGTTCAAACTTTTAGAAAGCTTATAGGAAAAGACCTCCTGCTTGCTCCTGTTGTAAAGGCCAATGCTTATGGGCATGGTACTGTAGTATCAGGACTGATTCTAGAAGAAGCAGGAGTAGATTATCTATGTATTAACTCTCTTTCTGAAGCAAAAGCTCTGAGGCAAGCTGGTATCTCTCTTCCTCTTTATGTGTTGGGATATATAGCTCAAGCACGCCTGAATGAAGTGCTTGAGTGGAATATTGAGCCTGTTGTATATAATACTGAAACACTTTATATCTTGGGAAAGCTTTCAAATGAGAAAAAACAAAAAGTATATATACATATTAAGATAGAAACAGGAACCAATAGACAAGGAATAAATATAGATGATATAGATGAATTTCTTGATGTGATTGAGACATATCCATTTCTTGAAGTTCGCGCCATTGCTACTCATCTGGCAAGTGTAGAAGATGGTACAAACCGTGCCTATATGGATATGCAGCTGGCTCTTTTTGATGCAGCCTATGAGAAAATGAAAAAAAGAGGAATAGAATGTCTGCGTCACTGCGCCAATGCTGCTAGTACTATGCTCTTTCCTGAAACGCACTTTGATATGGTTCGTCCTGGTGTGAGTATATATGGTATTTGGCCCTCAGTAAAAGTGCGTGCTGCTGTACATCATCTTGAAAAAGGTAAAGATATAAGACTCAAAGAAGTACTGTCTTGGAAAAGTAGAATTGCTCAAATCAAAAAAATACCTGAAGGTTCTGCAGTAGGATATGGATGCTCCGAGATCGTTAAAAGAGATACTGTGTTGGGTATTGTTCCTACTGGATATTATGATGGGTATGATAGAAATCTAGGGGGGAAAGCACACGTACTTGTAAATGGGGTAAAAGCTCCTTTAGTAGGAAGGGTATGTATGAATGTGATAATGGTTGATATTACAGATGTTTCAGATGTAAAAATAGAAAATGAAGTAGTGCTTATGGGTGCTTCGGGTAGTGAACGTATTACCTCAGAAGATATGGCGAGGTGGATGGATAGAATAGAATATGAAGTACCTACACGTATTGGAGTGGGAGTAGATGGAAGTATTCCTCGAATAATTGTTGAATAAAAAAACTCAAGCATATTGCTTGAGTTTTTTTGATTATCGATTTCGATTAGGTGCGTTTTTGATAATCTCCATGACTTCGTCAAGGTCATCAGATATTGTGTAGAGTTCAAGGTCTTCAGGACTTATAGTCTTGTTGTCTTCTAGTAGAGTTTTCTTTATAAAGTCATCGAGAGGTTGCCAGTATTCACTTCCCATAAGCACTACAGGTACGGGAGGTATCTTCTTTGTTTGAATAAGAGTAATCATTTCAAAGAGTTCATCAAGTGTTCCAAATCCTCCTGGAAAATATATATATGCTTCTGCTCCATAACTCATAAGAACTTTTCGAATATAGAAATGATCAAAGGTATAAGAGTCGGTAGTATAAGGGTTTAGTATCTGTTCAAAAGGAAGTTTTATATTGAAACCCACAGACTCTCCGTCAGCTTCGTAGGCTCCTCTGTTTCCTGCTTCCATTATACCTCCTCCTCCTCCTGTGACTACGGCATAGTCGAGCTCAGTCGCTACTCTCGATGCAAGAGAGCGTGCCATTTCATAATACTTGTTTCCTTCTTTGAAACGAGCGGATCCCCAAAAAGTTACTGATTTTTCCCAAGATGGGTTTTCAAATATCTTTTCAAAGCCTCCTTTAAATTCATCTTCTATGTGGTCGAGCATGTACTCTAAATATTCTTTATTATTCATAGAATAGATTGTATCATAAAAAACAGTTATTAAAAAAATGCTCTCTTGTAAAATGAATCACAAGAGAGCGTTATGTGCTTTATACTATTTATAATAAATAGATATGAAGGCTTTTTTCAAAAAGGCCATTGATATAAATATCAATATGTTGTCCTTCTAGAAAATTGATATTCGGATGTGCTTTTTTGAAAGGTATTCCTTTGCCACTATCTCCTCCAATAGTTGTAAACTTAGTATTACTTTTTACTGTAATACTAGGCTTACCTTTTTTTATTGAAGAAAATTGAAAATAATCCTCAAAGACAAAACCAGTAATCACTTCATTGTTTACTCTCACTTCGATGTAATGCTTGTCTTTTAATAAGCTTAGTTTATCGATGTATTCTGAGAGATTTTGTATTGTTGTTCCTGTGCTTTTTACAAACTCACTATAAGTGCCATTGTTCTCAGGAGCGCCATAGGTAAGTTTTTGTCCTATTCCTGTAATACTTAGCTCTGGTGGGGCGTATTTTAATTCTGTACTGTCCAGATTAAAAGTAATACTAATATGTTTATTTTGAGCATAAAGATTTGAAGAAGTCGTTGTAATAACAAAAAGCATGCTTAGTATTACAATAAGAAATTTTGAATTTTTCATGGTATATCTTTTTAGTTAAGGTACTAAAAAAAGTATAGTACTTAAGATAGTAATCGTCAAGGAGTAGAGATATAAGTGTAAAAGATATATACTCTATGTAATGGAATATATATCAGAAGAATCATATGGAATATTGTATATAGTCGCGACACCCATTGGGAACTTAGGTGATGTAACTTTTCGTGCTATAGAGACACTGAAGAGCGTTGACCTGATATTGGCTGAAGATACTCGAGTGACTCGCAAGCTCTGTAATCATTTTGATATTTCAAAACCATTGCAGTCATATAGAAGTCAAACAGAAACAGATTATGTGCATAAAAAAATACAAGAACGTCTCATGAATGGAGAAAATATTGCTCTTGTGTCAGATGCAGGAACTCCAGGTATTTCAGATCCTGGTTCGCGTCTCGTTCAATATATTCGAGAACATAATCCTCAGATTGTAATAATACCTATTGGTGGCATATCTGCTGTAACTACTCTTCTCTCTGCTAGTGGTGTTGATACTCATAATTTTGTTTTTCTTGGATTTGCTCCTGCTAAAAAAGGACGAAAGACTTTTTTTGAAAAATTAGGTAATTATAATATGACTACAGTTCTCTATGAATCAGTGCATCGCATTGAGAAATTTCTACACTCATTGGACGATCTTTATAAAGATTCTTATATTGTAGTAGGAAGAGAGCTGACAAAAATGCATGAGCAAATTGTAACAGGAACACCTGCTGACTTGCTGGAATATTTTGAAAATCATCCCGACAAGGTGAGAGGGGAGTTCGTAATATTGTTTACGAACAGGCCTACTAGTAAAAATAAGATATAATACCTCTATGAAAAGAATACGGATTATTTTTTACCTTTCATTTTTATTTATACTATCTCATTTTCTAGGACTGAGTCCTCTTTTTGAGGATATTGCTGTTATCTTGATAGGTATTGCTGTCATGTATCTTTCAGGATATCTTCTTTCTCGGCACTACGAAGGTGGAAACCACGATGGTGTTCAAAAGTCATTTACTGATAATATAAAAATGGTACAAAAGCGAAAAGCAGACAAGAAAGAACTTTCATGATAAAAAAATACACGATATTTTCCATCAGCGTTATTTCTATCTGCCTGTTTTTTGTATTTGGTATTTCATATATATTTCCTACAACATATTCTTCTGAAGAATATGTTGAACACGATACAAGCATAGAAGGAGAAAAAGATCGTGATGTTTTGTCTGCTCACGTGCTCTCTGAAAATATTACTATTGAAGAAGAGCCTGTAGGGGAAATATATATTGCAAAGCACATACAAACACCAGAGCAAGTAAAAGGTATCTATATGACATCGTGGGTAGCAGGAACGCGTAATTTTCGAGATAATGTTATTGACGTCATAGATTCCACAGAGATTAATACTGTTGTTATAGATATTAAAGACGACACAGGGCGAATATCTTTTCTTCCAAATGATCCTTACCTGCAAGAAATAGGTTCAGGAGAAAGAAGAATAGCTGACATACGAGGTCTTATAGAACTTCTGCACAGCAAGGGTATATATGTCATTGGGCGTATTTCTACTTTTCAGGATCCTTATCTGATAAAACAAGACTCATGGAAATCTGAAGCAGTAAAACAGTCCGACACAAAAACACTATGGCAGGACAGGAAAGGTATTGGTTGGTTTGATGCTGGTTCTCCAAAGGTGTGGGACTATGTTATAGCTATTGGGCATGAGGCATATGCACAAGGTTTTGATGAGATAAATTATGATTATATACGCTTTCCTTCAGATGGAAATATGAGTGATATTTACTTTCCTTATTCAGAAGGAAAAGAAAAAAGCGCCGTTTTAAAAACTTTTTTTGAAAAACTACATGACGAATTTTCTGATACTGATGTTGTGGTGTCAGCAGATCTTTTTGGAATGACTACGAGTAATACTGATGATCTCGGTATTGGACAAATACTCGAAGATGCCCTTGTGAATGTTGACTACGTACTACCTATGGTATATCCATCTCATTATCCAAAAGGATGGAATGGATATTCAGAACCTGCAAAAAAGCCTTATGAAGTTATTTATAAGTCCATGAGCGACGGTGTGGCAAAAGCAAATGCTATAGGAGTGGATCCCAAGAAACTACGACCATGGTTGCAGGACTTTAATCTTGGTGCTACTTATACTATAGAGATGGTACGTGCTCAGATACAGGCTACTTATGATGTAGGTTTGGATTCGTGGATTATATGGAATCCGAGGAATAAATACAGATCTAATATCTTTCACAAAGAAGACTGACGACAACGCTAAAAGAGATCCTACCATCTCTTTTGCGTGGAATCCGAGGAATAAATACAGATCTAATATCTTTCACAAAGAAGACTGACGACAACGCTAAAAGAGATCCTACCATCTCTTTTGCGTGGAATCCGAGAAATAAATACAGAAAAAAATCTCTTTATAAGAAATTTCATAAGATAATTCACAACTCCCTATTCTAAGATAATCTATTTTTTGCTTTTTATTTTTTAAATGAGTATACTGTGTACATGATAGATAAAAATAATACACCAGAAGAACACGAGGATGATATTATAATAGAAGAAGAATCAGAAGAAGTGTCTTCTTTTAAACCAAAAACAGAAGAGAAGAAGAAAAGTGAATTAGAAGTTTGTAAGGAAGAGAGACAAGAATATCTTGATGGTTGGCAAAGATCACGGGCCGAATTTGCAAACTATAAGATAACTCAGGAAAAACGTCTCTCTGATATAGGATCACATGCTGGTGGAAAAATAGTAGGAGATATACTCCCAGTGCTTGATAGTTTTGATATGGCAATGGCCAATACATCTGTATGGGAAAGCGTCGATGAAAACTGGAGAGTAGGAATAGAGTATATACACTCTCAATTTCACACTATCTTGGAGCAACATGGACTCTCTATTATCCAGGTACAGAAAGGGGATAATTTCAATCCAGAACTTCATGAGGTATTAGAGGTGGAAAAACTTGATAATAATGAAAATCATGATAAAATACTCTCCGTACGTCAGACTGGCTACCTTTTCAAAGAGAAAGTTTTGCGACCAGCAAAGGTAGTGATAGGTCAGTACGAAGCTTAGTTTTATCTTTTGTAAAACAAGCACATTCATTTATTTATTAGTAGTTGTAGATATATTTATATGCGAATATAAATTCGGGTAGAGATATATCACACATATATAGCTATGGGAAAGATTATAGGAATAGACTTAGGAACAACAAACAGCGCAATGGCATACATTGTCGGTGGTCAACCTGAAATAGTTGAAAATACAGAAGGAAACAGAACGACACCATCAATAGTTGCTATGGGAAAAAACAACGAACGTCTCGTTGGTCTTTTGGCAAAAAGACAAGCAGTTACTAATCCAAAAAATACTATTTTTGGTATTAAAAGATTTATAGGACATCGTTTTTCAGATAGTGTAGTGCAGGACAGTCTCAAAACAACACCTTTTGAGATAAAAGCAGGTGAAAACGATAAAATTATTGTAACTCTTGAAGGAAAAGACTATGGTCCAGAAGAGATATCTGCAATGATTCTTGGTAAAATCAAACAAGATGCAGAAGAAAAGCTAGGTGAACCTGTAACAGAGGCTGTTATTACTGTTCCAGCATATTTTGATGATGCTCAACGAAAAGCTACAAAAGACGCAGGTGCTATTGCAGGCCTCGATGTAAAACGTATCATCAATGAACCAACAGCAGCAGCTCTAGCATATGGTTTCAATAAAAAACAAGATGAAAAAATAGTAGTATACGATTTTGGAGGAGGTACTTTCGATGTATCTGTTCTTGATGTATCTGAAGACACTATTGAAGTAAAATCTACAAATGGAGATGCTCATATGGGTGGAGAAGATATTGATCAGAAGATTGTAGAATGGATTGCTCAGGAATTTAAGAAAGATCAAGGAATAGATATCACTACTGATGTGCTTGCGCTTCAACGCCTCAAAGAATCAGCAGAAAAAGCAAAGCATGAGCTTTCATCACGAACTGATACAGAAATAAATATTCCATTTATTACTTCTGATGCGACTGGTCCAAAGCATCTTTTGGTTCAAATGACACGTGCACAGCTCGAAGATCTTGCACGTGAATTTATCGATCGTTCTATAGAGATCACAAAGCAAGCAATAGATGCGAGTCCTTTTGATATAAGTGAAATAAATGAAATTATCTTAGTAGGAGGTCAGACTCGAATGCCAAAGATTCAAGAAGAAGTGAAGAAGCTCTTTGGAAAAGAACCAAACCGTTCTATCAACCCTGATGAAGTAGTAGCTCTTGGTGCTGCAGTGCAGGCAGGAGTGCTCGTCGGAGACGTAAAAGACGTTCTTTTGCTCGACGTGATTCCTCTTTCTTTGGGTATTGAAACTCTCGGAGGTGTGACTACTAAACTTATTGAACGAAATACTACTATTCCAGCGAGTCACTCTCAAGTGTTTTCCACAGCTGCTGACAATCAAACATCAGTACAGATAGAAGTGGTACAAGGAGAAAGACCGATGGCAGCAGACAACAAATCTCTCGGACAGTTCGTTCTCGAAGGTATTCCACCAGCTCCACGAGGAGTTCCACAGGTAGAAGTATCTTTCGATGTAGATGCCAATGGTATCTTGCAAGTAAAAGCAAAAGACAAAGCATCTGGAAAAGAACAAACTATTCGCATCGAAGCATCATCTGGTCTTTCTGATGAAGATATTGAAAAGATGAAGCAGGATGCAGAGGTAAATGCAGATGCTGATAAAAAGAAAAAAGAAGATGCAGAGGTAAAAAACAATGCAGATATGATGGTTTTCTCAGCTGAAAAATCTATCAAAGATTATGGAGAAAAGGTAGACGCTTCTCTCAAGACAGAAGTAGAAGAAAAAATGAAAGCTGTAAAAGATGCAAAAGAAGGAGACATAGATACTCTCAAAGCAAAAACAGAAGAACTTTCATCTGCTCTCTCTAAGATAGGTGAAGCAATGGCAAAAGCCGGAGAAGCTCCTGAAACAGGTACTGACATGAATGCAGGAGGCGAAGAAGTCGAAGGTGGAGAAAAGGTACATGACGCAGAAGAGGTAAAAGAAGAGAAAACAGAAGATTCAGAAGAATCAGAAGATAAATAATTTTCTTAAAGAATTTTATACAAAAAAACACCACGCTTTGCGTGGTGTTTTTTGTACTACAATATTTTTTTTATAATTAAAAAGCCAAACGCATAGGTTTGGCTTTTCATGAATTACAATTTTATAAAGAAAATTCAATTCCATTTCTGTATAGCACTATCCATTTGCCGTCTGCTTTTTGAACAATTGCTGTTCCTTGGCTGAAGTCGCTCATTGTGCGAAATTTTCCAGGAAAAGCTTGTTCTCCTTTTGTATTTATACAGACGAAGTTGTTATCACTTGGTGTTTTTTGGACGAATGCACGTCCTTCACTAAAAATAGTAACTCTGTAATATTTGTAAAATCTTCTCCATAACTCAGATAAAGCTTCTCTAGACTCTTTATCTATTTTTTTTGCAAGTTTTTTTGCACGTTTCTGTACTGTTTCAAGAGAGGGATTAATTTTCAGCTTGATTCTTCTGTTTGATATAAGTTTTGTTTGTACTTTCATCATATTTAATTTTAAATTAATTGTTACAATCACAGTATTTCTGTAATGTATTCCTCTTATACAATATCATTTATTTCTCAAAAAAGCAACTTTTTTGAAATGAGATATTTAAATTTGCGTATTTTATTCGTATGCGTATAATACCCTTACATGAGCAAAGATTATTACAATATTTTAGAAGTTGATAAAAATGCAGATGCTGATGAATTGAAAAAAGCATTTCGAAAAAAGGCACATCAATATCATCCTGATAAAAAAGGAGGAGATGAGGCGAAATTTAAAGAATTAAATGAAGCATATCAAGTGCTTTCAAATAAAGAAAAGCGTGCTCAGTATGACCAGTTTGGCTCAGCAAATCCAGGACCTGGAGGGCAAGGAGGAGCAGGTGGTTTTGAGGGATTTTCTGGTTTTGGCGGAGGCGGAGGTGGTGCTGGTATGGATTTTGACCTAGGAGATATCTTTGGAGAAATGTTCAATGGAGGACGCTCTCGAGGAGGAGGACAATCTCGTGATATTGGTACAGAAATACATATATCTTTTAAAGAATCTGTATTTGGTGTAGAAAAAACTATCTCTATTCCACGTACCGAGTTTTGTTCTTCTTGTGATGGTTCAGGTGGAGAATCAAAAGAAACAAAAACATGTCCATCATGTAACGGCGCAGGTAAAATAGAAAAAATACAAAGGACAATGCTCGGGAATTTTGCTACAGCTATGGCATGTGATATTTGTCATGCTAGTGGGAAGGTGCCAGAAAAATTATGTAAAAAGTGTGACGGAAAGCGAACGATAAAAGAAAATAGCACTATCACTTTTTCGGTGCCAGAAGGTGTAGAGCATGGCTCTCGCTTGAAAGTACGAGGACAAGGAGAAGCTCATTCGAGCGGAATGACAGGTGATTTATATATTACTATTCTCGTTTCGCCTGATAAGGACATAGAGCGAGATGGGGTAAACCTCTTTGTAAGAAAAGAGATTAACCTTACTGACGCTCTTCTAGGAGGAGAAGTAAAAGTAGAAACTCTTGATGGATCTATGAACTTAAAAATTCCAGCAGGAATAGCTCATGGAGAGTTATTGAAAATCAAAGATAAAGGAGTTCCTTATAACAGCAACAGAAGAGGGGATTTCTTTGTAAAAGTGTCACTGAAAATACCTAAAAAACTTTCAAAAAAAGCCAAAGAACTCATCTCTGAATTAAAAAAAGAAGGATTGTAGAAAAAAGCGAGTACAAATCTCGCTTTTTTTATTGCATTTATTTATATTTATGCTATAGTTTACTCAAAGAGAGAGGCTCTTTGTCAAATTTAATTAATTAAAACCCCAAAAGTGATGAAAAAAATAATCGCAATTGTTGTGCTTTTTTGTGGTATTACCACACACGCACAAGATACGATAGTAACACATGAAAGTGATACTTCGTATATGACCCATGATGACACATTGCGAGTTCGCTATGTGATCAATAGTAAAAGTCATACTATTCAGTATGATAATGATACTGATTCCGTAAGAGTAAATGACGGAGTATACAGTAAAATAACTACATATCGTGATGTAGTAATATCTGATACTACTACGTATCGAAAAAAGCTAACATTTGAACAAAATGATTCACTAGATAAAGGTTTGGTGCCTTTTATTAATATTAAAACAGATCATGAAGACATCCTTAATGCCAATATATTTTCTTTTAGAAAGTATATAAAAAATGAAAAGTAT
This sequence comes from Flavobacteriaceae bacterium, assembly GCA_047614005.1. Classification (GTDB taxonomy): domain Bacteria; phylum Patescibacteriota; class Minisyncoccia; order Phycocordibacterales; family UBA1006; genus JBLHIK01. The sequence goes on from JBLHIK010000004.1 coordinate 30,815, forward strand.
ACAAAGGATTTATCTGTTCCCTTGATAACTATCGAAGAAGATGGAACAGAAGTGAGTTTAATTAAAATCTTCATTTTATTATTATTACTTTCTGCATGCAGTCTTCTTTATGACCTTAGAAAATACCTTGGACATACTCTTGTAATCTCTGGTTCTATAATTTTTCTTATTTTTGTGATGATTACTTTACCCAACCAGCCACAGGATGGAGTAGTGTCTCAATGGCTTTACAGTGGATATATGTTGATATGTTTAGGGTTTGGTGTTGTAATATTCTTATTTGGTAATTTCTTAATAAGAAAAAATAAAAAACAACTAAAAGCAAAAAAGACCAATGAGGAGGAAGCTCGTCTGTTAAGTAATTAAAACAAAAAAATGTCACAAAATGTGACAAAAAGCTCAAGGATATTTGCATTCTTGGGTTTTTTTTATTTCACTACTGTTCCTTCTTTTGTGTCAGATACTTCAAAGCCTTCGTTTTGTATTTGGTCGCGTAAGGTGTCTGAGAGTTGCCACTCTTTGTTTTCTCGAGCGTTATCTCTTTCTTTTGCTATGTCTTTTATATGATCGGGTATTTCTCTTTCTATTTCTTTTTCAAAAAGACCAAGACCAAGTGCTGTATCAAATACTTTATAGGTGCTGTATCTTTCCTTGTCAGATAGCAGAGCGTCTTTCTCTATAGAAAAGAGAAGAGCTATAGCCTTTGGAGTTTGAAGGTCACTTGAAAGATGTTCTTTCAATTCTTTTGTATAATCATTTTCAATATCTTCTTCAGAGGCGGGAAGAGAAGAGACATGTGTCTTGAGTCTTGTATATGCGGTTTCTACGCTCTGTAGTGCCTCCCAAGAGAATTCTAGCGGTGATCTATAGTGAGCTTGCAGAAGGAGTAGTCGATACGCAGAAGGGGATATTTTCTTTTCTTCAAGGGTGCGCAGAGTAAGAGTGTTTCCAGTGCTTTTGCTCATTTTAAAGTCAGTCATATTGAGAAAGGCATTATGCATCCATATCTGTGCCATCTCTTTCCCTGTAGCACACTCGCTTTGAGCTATTTCATTGTTGTGATGTATAGATATATGGTCGATACCTCCAGTATGGATATCAAAACTCTCTCCAAGGTATTTCATACTCATTGCAGAACACTCTATATGCCACCCAGGAAAACCAAGGCCCCATGGAGATGTCCACCCAATCTCATTGTCAGAAAACTTCCATAGAGCAAAGTCTCTTCTATCTTTCTTTTCGCCTTGCTCTTCGATGCGAGCCTTTTCATCTCCTTCATCTGCAAGCCCTCCGAGTACTCCATATGATGGATCTGACTCAGTAGAAAAATACACTCCATCAGAAGTAGTATATGTATGTCCTTTCTTCTCGAGTCGCTCGATGAGTTCTATTTGTTCTTGTATATGGTCGCTTGCGTATGGATATTCGTGAGCGGGAAGTATGTGAAGCTTTTTTAAATCTTCCTTAAGTGCATTTGCGTAGAAATCTGCAACATGACGAAGTCCCTTGAGTGAGAATTCCTGACCTTCTCTTTTGATAGCTTTGACCATCTTGTCATCACCGTGACTTCCGTCGTCGGTAAGATGTCCTATGTCGGTGATGTTCATCACTTGTTTGACGTCAAAGCCATTGATCTGACATGCACGCCTGAGAGTATCAGCAAAAACAAAAGAACGCAGATTTCCTATATGTGCATAGTCATATACTGTAGGGCCACAATGATACATAGATATATATTCCTTTGAAAGAGGGGTGAGCTCTTCTATTTTTCTTGTTTTAGTGTTGTAGAGTTTCATATACTAGAACCATTTTCTTATTTTAAAATAGATAAAAGTATATATGACAAGTACACCTGTCCCTATAAACACAGCATATAGCTCTTGTGCTGATGTGATAATATCGAGAGAGATAACTACAGGTAGAGCCGTAAAAACAAGTGTTGCAGGAAGCATCGTTGCAGCAGCTACTGTAAGAGTCTTTTGTATTTCTGTAGATTTTGTAGAAAGGAGTGTATTGTTTGTTTGTCGAAGCTCATCAAGGACTTCCTTGTGGGCATCGAGTTGATTTCTCACTTTAGTATATTCTCCCATAAGAGAAGATATATAGTGAGTAAACTTTTCATCGAAGAGAGAGTTTTTGTTTTGAGAAAGAGAGGTTAATATATCATCATGGAAACGGATAGCTTTTTTGAAGTTCAGCAATGTTCGATTGAGGAAAGATATCTCTATAACCATCTGTTTTTCTTTTTTTGAAAATATGTTTTCTTCTATTTGAGAGAGCTTGGTAGAGAGATGGTCAAGCTCGTCGAGGAGGTGAGTGTAGGCACCTTTCATAATATAGAAAAAAAGATATCCTGCATGTGTACCAAGATCATCTCTTTCGAGAATAGTTTCTACTTCAAGAGATTTACTAAATTCATGTATAAAATCAATATGTTCATAGTGAGTAGTAATGATAACGTCATTACCAATAATAAAATCAACCTCTTGTTCTCTGTTGTCACAGTGAGCATGTTCCACAAGAGGAAAATGTAATACAAGATATAAAAGATTTTCAAATCTTTCTACTTTTGAGCGAACAGATTTGGACTTGAGTTCATATGCTATAACGGGTGGTATAGTGTATTCTTCCATAATGAATGTTATTTCTTCACTCGTCGGATTTTCGAGATCTATCCAAGTCATCTTTTTGTATTTGTGTGTCGTAAGCATTGAATAAGTATACCATCCTGTGTTAATTTTTAAAAATTAGAAAAAGAATACTTAAGTCATAAATAATCTATTCAGATAAAAAGAGGTTTTACATGTTATAAACTTGCATTTTAATACAAAAAGATATAGTATACTTTTCTGTATGGCAACAAACGAAATAGAAAAAGAAAAAATAGCTATTATTCAGACGAAGGGTAAGCAATATAATGTATCTGTTGGTGAAATAGTATCAATAGAACGTATTGGTGGCGAACTAAAAGAAGGAGATACTGTTGTTTTTGATGAAGTATTGCTTCTTGATGATAATGGAAACGTAGAAGTGGGAACACCTCTTCTTTCTGGTAAAAAAGTAGAAGCAGAATTTCTTGGAGACATAAGAGAGAAAAAAATTTCTGTAATTCGTTTTCGTCCAAAATCTCGATATTCTAAAAAGACAGGATATCGCCACACTAACTCAAAAGTGAAAATAACTAAAATCGCATAATTTAAAAAACAAAAAACCTCGCCACATGCGAGGTTTTTTTGTATGAGTTTTTTCTCTGTTTTTTTCTTCAAAATGCAAGTGACTTGCATTTTGGCAAGGTTAGTTCTTAGTAAAATACCTTTATGAAAAAGTAAATAGTTTAATTAAGTTTATTTTCTATTCTCGAGGGCGTTTGAAAATGTTTTAGGGTCGATGTATTCGAGTTCTGTTCCAGCTGACATTCCCTTACCAAGTCGCGAGAGGATAATGTCATGTTCTCTACAGAGTGACTGAAGCTCGTCGAGTATGCGCATTTCTGTGTATTCACCAGGCGTGGTAAAAGGAAAAGCAAGAATGATTTCCGAGAGCCTATCTTCTGTGATGCGTTTTTTTAATAGTGGAAGTCGTATATATGCCGGTATGTCTTCTTGTCCAAAAGGTATAGTACCTCCAAGAATAAAATACATTCCTTTGTATGTGTCAGTAGAGTGCAAAATCTCTTGATCAATGTCGTTTGCAACCACCATGAGCGTTTGCGACGTGTATGTTTGAGAACAAGTACCGCATATATTTCCATTGTCTTTCTTTTCAAAAAATTTAAAACATCGAGTACATGAGATGATGTTGTTTCGTATATCTAAAATACCTTTTTGTATTTGTTCAATATAGTCTGGTCTTGTACGCAAAAGAAAATACGTAAAACGCCGAGCTTGCTTTTCTCCAACTCCAGGGAATTTACGAAAGAGTTCTGTAAGTTTTTCAATAGGATTCATGTTTTGTATGATATCATATAAAACATGAAATATAGAAATCAAAGAGGGGTGATCAGTGTGACAGACTTGCTCATCATAGGAGCAGGGGCTGTATTTGCTGCTATCCTTTTTTCTTTTTTTACTGAGAGAGGTCGTGATGCTTTTTTTCCAACAGAAACAGGAGAAGAACGCCTTTTTGATGCAGATTTGAGTACAAAAGTAGAACTCTATCCTGCCTCTCAAAATATTACCTTTGCAGAAATAGATTCTATTGAATCACAAGAAGGTTCATGTGGTATTGTAGTAGAATCACCTCGAAAACGTGGTAATATAGATTCATGGACTATTCCTGTGTATGGCCGTGCTAATGGATGTAATTGGCGAATCATAGAGGGTTCTGTAGGAACAGTGCAGATGTTTGATGGTAAAGGAAATTCTCTTTCAAAACCACGAGAACTTACTATTTTTGACAATGGTGAATTTCAAACTACCGTTGTTGTGGATGCTGTATCTCGTTCTCGATTTGGAGTATTGCTATTTGTGAACAAGCAAACAGATAGTTTTCCTCGAGAAAAAATAAGTCTACCTGTCAGTATAGGAAAACAACTACGTTAAATATATTTTATGGATATTGCATTCGAAATTATCACAAAAACTGCTTTTATATGGGGACCCATTCTGTGCCTCCTCCTTTTTTGGAGATTGTGGGTATATTTTTTAAATTATCGAGCAGCACTGAAAGTAGATGGAATACTCTTAAATATTAAAATACCTAAAGAGATTTTAAAATCACCACAAGCAATGGAACTCTTTTTTGATTCTGCTATGTATCAAAAATCTCCTAATACATGGTGGAAAAAATATGTTCTTGGTGAAGTGCGTCCTTGGTGGTCGCTTGAGATAGTTTCTATAGAGGGAGCTGTATATTTTTTCATATGGACTCCGAAATTTTGGAAAGATCATATTGAAGCCCAACTCTATGCTCAGTATCCACAAGCTGAAGTAATAGAAGTTCCAGACTACACTGATGCTATCGCAAACGAACTAAAAGATGGAAGATGGGAAGGTTTTTTCTCCCATCATAGACTTACAAAACCTGATGCATATCCTATTAAAACATATATAGACTACGGACTTGATAAAGCAGTAGGGTCTCTTGATGAAAACCAAAGAATAGATCCTATTACAAGTGTCATAGAATGGATGGGTTCTATTGGTCCAGGAGAGCAAATTTGGATGCAAATACTAGTACAAGCAACAAAAAAACGTTTTCCAAAAGGTGGAAGCTGGTTTGGTAAAACAGATTGGAAAGATGAAGCGTATGCTGAAATAGAAAAAATAATTAACGAGCATGGTGTCTCTCGTCGTGCTGTTGCAGAAGGAGAAGAGCAAGAAACGAGCTTCAGAAACCTTTCAAAAGGTAAACAAGAAACAGTTTCTTCTATAGAGCGCAGTATCGATAAATATGGTTACGATTGTGGTGTTCGTACTCTTTATCTTGCTGAAAGCTCAAAATTTCGTGCCATAAACATCAAATCACTTCTAAGTGCTTTTCAGATTTACAGTTCTCCTGGTCACAATGGCTTTGCTCCTGATGATAAAAATATCACAGGAGTAGATTTTCCATGGCAAGATCCCACAGACCATCTTGTTGCTTTTCGCCAAAAGAGGATTTTTAATTCATTTCGCATGAGAAGTATGTTTTACCCTCCTCATATACCTGTTTTTGGTGAGAAGAAAGGAAACAGAAAACCTTTTGTTCTTACAAGCGAAGAGCTTGCTACTATTTTTCATTTTCCAGGTACTGTTTCTGAGACACCATCATTTTCACGTATTGATTCTAAGAAAGCTGAACCACCATCTAATCTACCTCTGTAATATATATGACCTTGCACTATCGAGCTTTAAAAATACTTATAGTTTCAATATTATTTTTAATGGGTGGTTTATATATCGCACTGACTTTTTCTGCCCCTGTTTCTTGGCAAGAACAAACTATTGAAATATCTAGTGGGTCATCTCTTGTTTCTATTGCAAAATTACTAGAAGAGAAAGGAGTGGTTCGTTCGCAGGTGGCTTTTCAAAGTGCTGTTATGATGTTAGGAAAAGAAAAGTCAGTAAAATCAGGATTTTACTATTTTTCCCAACCTCTCTCTTCTCTTGCTGTAGCTCGTCGTTTTCTCTCTGGTGACTATGATATACAGCCTATAAAAATAAGTATTACAGAAGGAGCAACTCTCTCTGATATATCTGTGATTG
>JBLHIK010000005.1:0-36610 GCA_047614005.1 Flavobacteriaceae bacterium
AACCATGGGAGAGAATTTCGACCCCTTGTTTCAACCAGAGCTCACTCCAAAAGAAATGCTGTGTCTCGGAGTATTTGGTGGACACTACATGACAGACTGTCGCGAAGAGTTTCCAAAAGATTGGTTTAAAAAGGCAAAACTTGATACAGAAAAATACAATATTGAATATAATTATTTCAAAATACGAGCATCACAGAGCCTCGCGGTCTGGCGCAAAAAAGGCTGGATAAATAGCTACCACGACCCTCGAGGCTGGTTTCAGTGGTATTGCAGATATTATATGGGAAGACGATTACCTGACGAAGACACAAAACAAATCAAAAGATGGCGCGCGTACAGAAGACATAAGGCTCAAGTAGAGAAAAATTGCAAAACAGGAGATGCATCGTGTAGCATCAAACAAAGACAGTCTCTCCTCCACTGGGCGTATGATAGTCGAAAGATATAGGTACAAAGCAATCAAAATGCAAGTGACTTGCATTTTCATATTTAAAGGAGTACACTCTTTCTATGACTAATGGATATCAAACAAAAAACAAAGAAGAAATATTAAACGTGTTTGAAAAAAAACACACTCTTTCTGTAAAAGAAATATCATCCCTGCTCCCTCATATAGACCAGTCTACGATATATCGTAATATTAAAAAATTTATAACAAAAGAAATACTGAAAGAAGTACACACTGACAAGGAAGAAGTCTTTTATGAAAAGACAGGCGACGTGCACGACCACTTTATATGTGACGATTGTGACGACATCCAGGCTCTTCATATTAAAAAAGAATATTTAGAAAGAATAGTTCCTATTGGCTGTCATATAAAAAACGGAAGTCTCACCGTTCACGGAAACTGTCATAAGTGCTCATAATATGTCTATATTGTTTCCCCTCCTTCTCACTTCGCTTTTTATCATGCTCGTATCTGTTACGGGTATGTTTTTCACTCAAAAAACATTTGGAAAATATATTGAAAAAAATCTCTCTCTTTTGGTAAGCTTTTCAGCAGGAGTCTTTCTTGTTGTTATTTTTTCTCTTAGTAAAGAAGCACTCTTTCATGGAGAGTCAGCAAGATTAGGAATCATAGGAATACTCTCTGGTGGAATTGTTATCTCTCTCCTCTTTCGAATCCTTCCTTTTTTTCACCATCACCATAATAGTGCTGAAGAAAATTGCCATCACTCCAAGATAGACGCACGTCGCATACTCACGAGCGATGCAATACACAACATAGGAGATGGAATACTCCTTGCTACTACCTTTAGTATCAGTACTACATTAGGAATAGCAACAGCAATATCTATCTTTGTGCACGAGTTCATCACAGAAGTCTCAGAATTTTTCGTACTCAAACAAGCAGGCCTCTCAACAAAAAAGGCTATTCGCCTCAATCTTCTTACTTCCAGTACTATTCTCATAGGAGCACTTGGTGGATATTTCTTTCTTGATATTTTTCACAACCTCGAACCTCTTCTCTTGGGATTTTCTGCAGGAGCGTTTATCGTGATTGTATTTCATGATCTTCTACCCTCATCCCTTCATCATTCAAAGAAGAATAATACATATGTTCGGCACCTCTTATGGATTGTTTTGGGAATAGCAGTGATGTTTAGTGTGAAGACCTTTATCCCTGAAGAACATGGCGTCTCAGAAGCAAAACCTGTCGTGATTTCTGAAATGACCGAAAAACCTATTTCTCTCTAGCTTTTATTTGTTTTATATAGTAATGTGGGACTTATGGAAATAAGAAACATAGCAATTATCGCTCACGTTGACCACGGAAAAACTACTCTTACTGATGCTCTTTTAGAGCAAACAGGTATGATAGAACGTGGTATATCAATGGACTCGAACGATATCGAAAAAGAAAGAGGTATTACTATTTATGCAAAGAACACAAGTGTTCTTTATAAAGACACAAAGATAAACATATTGGACACTCCAGGTCATGCCGACTTTGGATCTGAAGTAGAACGAGTTCTTCGTTCTGTCGACTCAGTATGTCTTATTGTAGATGCAGCAGAAGGACCAATGCCACAAACAAAGTTTGTATTGAAAAAGAGCCTAGAGCTCGGACTCAAGCCAATGGTAATTCTCAATAAAATAGACAAACCAGCAGCAGATATAGAAATGGCAGAAGAAGCTATCTACGAACTCTTCTTTGAGCTTGGTGCTACAGAAGAACAGCTCGACTTCCCTGTTCTCTACGCTATTGGACGTGACGCAAAATCAACTGCGGACAAGAATAAGCTCGACGATATGGATGATCTTACTCCGGTCCTCGACCTTGTTCTCTCTCACGTTCCAAACTCAGCAGGAGCAGAAAAGATAGAATCCCCTCTTCGCGCACAAATCTTCAACCTTGGATATGACAATTTCCTTGGACGACTTGGTATTATGCGAATATACGAAGGTGTCATCAAAGCAGGAGAAACAGTAACAATAAGAGACCACGATGACAAAAATTACACAGGAAAAGTAACAAAGCTCTTTAGCTTTGAAGGACTTACTCGCATTGATGTGCAAGAAGCACAGGCAGGAGATATCGTAATGATTGCAGGTATACCTGATATCTTCATCGGACAAACAGTAAGCATGACTGATGAAGTAGAACTACTTCCTGAAATCGCTATCGATGAGCCTACTATTTCTCTTTCAATGTTCGTAAACGACTCTCCTTTTGCAGGACGCGTTGGTAAACTCCTTACATCACGACAAATACTCGAACGTCTACAGAAAGAACTAGAAATCAACGTAGGACTACGTATCGATTTTTCAGAACAAACACGTTTCAAAATATATGGACGTGGTGAGCTTCACCTTGCGGTACTTATCGAAAATATGAGACGTGAAGGTTTTGAACTCGCTGTATCTTCTCCAGAAGTAATTGTAAAAGAAATTGACGGAGTAAAGAGTGAACCTTTCGAAGAAGTAACTATCCTTGTTCCAGGAGAATTTTCAGGAACAGTGATCGAAAAACTTGGAAAAAGAAAAGGTGTAATGCAGAACATGGAACAAACAGAGGCTGGAACACGCATCGTGTTTATGATACCTACTCGTGGACTCATGGGATATCGAAACGAATTTACAACAGACACAAAGGGTGAAGGAATCCTTACTAGTGTATTCCATAGCTTTATGCCATATGTAGGACACATAGAGAGAAGTGACTTTGGATCTATGATATCTATGGCTACAGGAAAAGCCCTTGGTTTTTCTCTTGGAAATCTTCAAGCACGTGGAGTACTTTATATAAGTGCAAACACTGAAGTATATGAAGGACAAGTAATAGGATACTCTTCTAAAGGAGAGGAAATGATGGTAAACCCAACTAAAGGAAAACAGCTCACCAATATGCGAGCATCAGGATCTGACGAAACTATCAAGATAATTCCCCCTTTTGAAGTGACACTCGAGAGAGGTCTCGGAATGATGGGAGACGACGAATATCTCGAAGTTACTCCTGACGCAGTGCGATTGCGAAAAGCAGGACTCAAAGAAGCAGACCGAAAGAAAAAGAAATAAACCCTCTTAAGAATATAAAAACCCCGAGCTCCGCTCGGGGTTTTTATTATACCTCACACACCAATGGTTCTTTTATTTTTTTACGCAAAGAGTAGAGAGAGTATGCAAGAAGAAGAACTGCCAGAATACCAAACTCCTCTCCTCTCAAAGGTAGAAAAGCAAGGACTCCTGCTACCCCCACAACACTCAAAAGAGACGTGAGAATGAATGTACCACACGCAGCGCACCCTATACCAAATACTCCACTTATCAGACCTCCCACTCCTACTGCTGTCGTTTTTTTTACAGAAGAGTCGTCTCGCCTTGATCGTACATAATATACAAAGGCTGAAATATTGACCCCTACAAGGAGAGAGATGAGTATCGTATAGGTAGCAGAAAGAACGTTAAAGTTTGTACCAATAGAGCCATATAGGCTCAGAAGGATAGACATACGAATCCCTAAGGGTAAACTTCCATTTGTAAATAATTCCCATACAAGTTGTATGTTTGGAATCCATAGAGAAAGAGTAAATACAACAAAAGCAATACAAAGAGCAAGCAAAGTTAGCTTAAATATATTGCGCTTGTGGGCAATATTATTCATAGTTTTTATTTTGTAGAATTAACAGCGTTTATGATTTGTTCGATAGTTGAAAAAGATTGAGCACCAGAAAGAGGCAGAGTGTTGCCGTTTTTCCCTATAACAATACTCCATGGAGTCCCTCTACCACCTGTTTCTGCAGCATTTTTTATACCTGCTTCGATAACAGCTGTGTACTTTCCACTCTCTACACATTCTGTTACTTTTTCCATAGAAAGACCAAGCTCACCTACTATTTGAGGTATAAGTACATCTGTATCAGTTCTGTTGTTTGACGGAGAGAGTTCATAAAATCTATCTGCAAATCCCCAAAAAGCATCATTACCTCCTTGCTCTGCAACACATTCTGAAACAAGAGATTCGTATCGAGCCTTTACAGGATGATTTGAATCAATAGGAAAATGACGATATACCCATGCTACTTTTCCACTATCTTCATATTTATCCATGACTTCAATCATCGTCTTATGAAAACGCTGACAAAAAGGACATTCAAAATCAGAATATTCTACGATAATAACTTCCGCGTCTCGACTCCCTCGAACATGGTCATTTTCTGTTATAGGATTTACCTTATCTGTGTTATCTACCACTTGTGCTGCTGGAGCGTTGTTTTTTGCAACTGTTCCATTTCCTCTTGAACCACTCATGAGAATAGCTACGGCTACGAGCACTCCTGCTATTATGATAGCTGCTGGTATTGTTTGTTTGTCATTATTCATATATGCGTATTATTATGTATTAAATCTATTATTATGTTTATTAGTATATCATTATTTCTTTTTCAGTATGTGAAAATACTACATAAGAAGAATGAGCATTATCAGTGACATAACAGCCATGAGCAAATCTTCCATAAGAGTCACCCATGTCATGGGTACTTTGAAAACAGTACCGAGACATGCACATGGAATGAGCTCTTTTTTCTTGAGCTTGAGATATACCCCCCATGCACCAATGAGCATTATCACAAAAGTAAATATATTTACTCCTATAGGAAAAATATTAAAGATAAAAAGGAGACCGAGACCCAGCTCGATGAAAGGATAGGCGTGTGCATATGCTTTGGACTTTTGTGCAAGGACGTCATACATTTCATATGCTTCTGCAAATGCCTTGAGCTTGAGTACTTTCAGCAAACCAAAGAGTATGAAAAAACCTCCCATAAAATCTCTCATAAAATGCATAACTCCTTTCCCGTATGAAAAAATAAGTGCAAAAGAAAGAATAATAACAAATATCACAACAAGAGGAGCAAAGTCTTTGAACGGATGATTGAGAGCAACCTCCTCTTTCGGTACTCGTGGAATCAATTTCATTGTTCCACACTTTTTACAAATATCTTCTGGACTATCGCTTTCTACTTCTGGATGTGTTGGACACCAATATTTCTTATTCATACATATTAGTATACTCCACTTATTATTTTTTTAAACTTGTATATCTAAAAATTCTGTTACAATATAAACATATGAAAGAAGAAGAAATAGTACAAAAAAATACTCCTCTCAATTCTCAGGATCAGCCTCTTTTGTGGACTGCTCTCGAACATGAAGATAAGGAGCATAACAGAGATTGGTTTTGGCTTGTTGGTATTATTGCTTTGTGTGGATCTGCTATTGCACTGATTCGAGGAAATACTCTTTTTGGTATCTTTATCATTATGGCTGGTGTTATACTTTTTATGCAAAGAATACGTACTCCCAATACTCTTCAATACATCCTCGACGAGAAAGGACTCTCTATCGCAGGCAAGCTTTACCCCTATCGAGATATGAAATACTTTTGGGTAGAAACAGAAAAGAGCACTCTCCTCATAGAAATGGATCGTTTTCTTATGCCACTTTCTACTATTCCTCTTCCTGATGAAGAAATAGATACTGTACGTCTTTTCATGCGAAGTTTTGTAGAAGAAAAGGAACTCAAAGAACCCTTCTCTCATAAAATAATGGAAAAGCTCGGGTTTTAATATCTAATATTCAATTTAAAAAATTCCCCTTAGGGAATTTTTTTGTGCGACCTAGTTTTTAATGACCGAAGGGAATATACAAACGGAAGTGCCCTTGTGGTGCTCTCGCCAGGAGTCGTCTACTCTCGTGGATATTTATTTCGTCTTGCAGACTCATAAATATCTCACTCCCTTACTTTTCTAACGAAAAACACCCTCGCTTCGCTCGCGATAAAAAGTAATATTTAATTACTTTTTATCCACTCGCATTCAAAGAATGCTCGGTTCGACTCCTGTCAAGATGTCAAAAATATATTACAAAAACACCGGAGTCGTTCAGATGGTTACTAAGCTCATTTCGTCGCAAAGCTCCTTATTCACTAATTACCACTGAACGCGCCTCACTGATGCTCGCAAGCTCGCATATAGTTCCGGCGTTCGACTCCTGTCAAAATACTGCGTATTTTTTCGAGAGCAAAAAATTCCCCTTAGGGAATTTTTTTGTGCTCTCGCCAGGAGTCGAACCTGGAGCATCGATTCCGCAAACCGAAATTTTATCCATTAAACTACGAGAGCAATATGGACATACTACTTTATTTTTTAATTAAAAACAACAAAAAAAATCCCTTTCGGGATTTTTTTATTATTTAGCTTCTACTACTTCTTTTGAGATTCGAGAGAGTCGTGACTTTTTGCGAGCGGCAGTGTTCTTTTTTATAACTCCACCTTTTACTGCTTTGTCTATTGCTTTATATGCAAGAGAAAGTGACTCTTTTGCATCTTTAAAGCTCTTGTCTGTTACAAAAGTCTCTACTGTTTTAACAGCTCGACGCATAGCACGACGACGACGATCATTAAAAAGTCGTTTTTTCTCTGAAGCGCGAAGTGCTTTTTTTGCTTGTGTTAAATTTGGCATATGAATACATTATCAAATAATATATTTTTTAGCAAGGGTTTTAGACTATTTCTTTATTATTGTATTATTTTTATACATACTATTCAAAAGACAAGGGTGCTATAATAAAAATATTATGATTGCAAAGATAAAAGGTACTATTTGGGAAAAAGAGAATGATTATCTCATACTCAATGTTTCTGGTGTGGGATATCGAGTTTTTTGCGCTCAAAACACTCTCGATTCACACAGTGATGACTCTGAAATAGAGCTCTATATACATCACATCGTAAGAGAACAGCAGGAAGACCTTTATGGATTTTCTGAAAAAGAAGATGAGGAATTTTTCTCATGTCTTTTGGCTGTCTCTGGTATTGGTCCTCGGTCAGCACTAGGAATCATGAATGTTGCCTCAGTCCCCACTCTCAAAAGAGCTATTGGAGCAGGAGACTTAACTTACCTCACAGGAGTTTCTGGTATTGGTAAAAAGACTGCACAAAAAATACTTGTGGAGCTTAAAGAAAAACTCGAAGGATTTGCAGATGAACACGAAGACGAGACTGGCAAGAGTGATGCACATGCTACCCTTGTTGCTCTTGGTTATTCTGCGGGTGACGCACGAGAGGCTATTAGAGAGCTACCTGATACAATACTCGGAGTATCAAATCAGGTAAAAGAAGCCTTACGAAATTTACAAGATAAATAATATACTTATATATATGGATGCACTAAAAGATTTAAAATGGCTTATCTTTATTATCATAGCAATGTGGGGGGCGTGGGCATACTTCGGAGGAGCAGAAAGACTAAGAGAAGAAGGTACTGCCCCTTTCATTACTCCTTCTGAAGACGTAAGTGATGATGGAGAAGTATATGGACCTGGAGAAATAGCACCAGAGTCAGAAAGGGATACTTCTATAAATAGAACAAATTAAGTTTTAAAATACCACTACAGATGTAGTGGTATTTTATTTATCAAATAAACCAAAGAGAGCTATACCACCTGCAACCGAGACATTAAGAGATTCTTTTTTTCCATAGAGAGGTATCTCTACTATCTCATCCATAAGAGAGAGTGTTTCTTTCGAAATACCTTCTGGCTCATTTCCAAGAACAAGAGCTGTTTTTTCTGAAGGGGCTACCTCTTTATAATCCTTCGATTTTTCATCTTGTTCAAGAGCCCACAAGACAAACCCTTCTTCCTTTAGTTTTTCAAAAAGATCTTTCTCATTTTCACAATATTCCCAGGAAACATTTTTCTCTGCCCCGAGTGCTACCTTTGCTATATCTTTTCTCTCTCTTCCAAATCTATCAAGAGGAGACGGCGTCGTACCGACGCAGTATATCTTTGATACCCCTATAGCATCTGCTGTGCGAAACAAAGAACCTACGTTGTAAACACTACGCAAATCAAGCAATACAAGGTGAATAATCTTTTTCTGGATTCTGCTTGCAGTTTTCATATAAATTGAGTATAGTACTTTTGTTGAAAATAACAATCCGCTCGTAGCTCAGCTGGTAGAGCAGCAGCCTTTTAAGCTGACGGTCGAAGGTTCGAACCCTTCCGAGCGGACTAAAAACAAAGACCTCAAGACAAATGTCTTGAGGTCTTTGTTTTTCTGCTCGGAAGGGTTCGAAAAGAGTCATATATATTGTATTAACCATCCATAAAAAGATATTAAAAACACTACTTATCTGTACAACCTGTGTATAACTATGTATAAAGAGATAATAGTTTGTGGTATATTACAAATATAGCAGAACCCGCTCGGCTCGTAAGCCTTAACAAAATAGTTCTTGCTAAGAAATACAATTAAATAACAAATATGGATTGATTGCTTTGATCTTGTCTCTTGTTCTTTTTTAAACTAAAAACTGTTCTTTTTTAAAATTTTTATATTATATACTCACAAAAGGCTTCCTTTTAATTTTCATCTTTTTTTACATGGCTATTATTTGAAGCCTTTTTTTATACCCAAAATATTTTATAGAGAAAGTATCACTTGCTCGAGCTCATGTTCGAGATTGTATTTACTCTCTACTCTACTAAGATGAGAGATAGTAATCAATTTTTTTAATACACTTTGAACTTCTTCTATAGTGTATTTTTTTGTACCTTTTTGAGACTGACTAAAACTATATGGTTTCATACTCTTATGAGCATAATCGCTATCTTGAAAAATATGTATCATCATGAGACATTGCCACGACAAAGGAGGAATAAGTGCATCAGCACCTACTCCACTATCAATAAAATCTCTATATGTCAGCCACAACACCCTCTTATCTCTTGAGAGAAAATGTTTGTTAATCTCAAATACATTTTTCTTATTATTTATTATTGCTTTTGAATCTTTAAATTCAAGTATTTCAATTTTTTCTTTTTCAAATATTTTTTTATCTTTTGCGAGTAGCTTTTCATCAGAAAAAAGATATATGGTCTCGCTCTCATGTAAGTACTGAATATGCTCAAGAGATTGCTTGTCAGTCAAAAGAGATGTCAGTCCCCCTTTCACATATATGAAAGCTCTTCCTCCAAACATATCTACAGATCCTGCATGCATGCGTAAATCTCCCCATGAGATATTGTCAGAATCAGAATAAGTGTGAAATGCACTTTGAGAGAATTTATCTTTTGCACGACTCATCCATGTATCTTGTTTTTCTTTTTTTTCTTTTGTAAGTGGCCCAATAAAAAGAGTAATCATATCTATAGTATACATTCACAAGTGAATCTTTGCATCTTATTGAAAATAAGATACACTGAGGAGGAATGTTCTTTCTAAAGCATTCTTTTTTAGGAAAGAATCTATAAGAAGAAAAGTCTTACTTTTCTTCAGAGTGGTGCATTTATGTATCACTCAAAAAAAGAAAGCGTCGCCCTTCGGGCGACGCTTTCTTTTTTTACTTTAATGACTGTGAGAATAAATATCTTCTTCACTTTCTATTTCTTTAATTTTCTTTCTATATATAGACATAAAAATTTGATATGAGAGAAGCCCCATAATAAATGCAATAATTACTACACTTAATGAGTTTAAAATAAAACCAAAACCAACAATACTTAATACAAGCCCGTTATGGACAGGTGTTTGCATTATAAAGTATGGACCTTTTTTTAATTGTTGTTTTTTTACACAAGTATCACCATGAAATGCATGTCGTGTTGTATAAGCTGCCCAAAAAACAAGAACTGTTCCAATAACAAGAAAAACAGCTCCAATATACTCAAAAAAAGAAGGAAAGACCCTAAGAGGTATAATAAAATCTAAACTAATCCCACACATAAAACCTATCAGGTGGGTATTATATGAATATATAACAATCTCATGAATGCTTTTACTTTGTAGTTTTTCACCCATGCAATAATTGTATCACAAGAATCCTCTCTTTTTATTTTTTTTGATCTTTCATTGACCCCCAGTCTTTTCCAATGCAAACATCTACAGAGAGAGGTACCGTTTTTTTGTTTTTTGTAAATTCATCGGGTAATACATTTTGCATTGTTTCTTGTATGAGTAGGCTCACTTCTTTTACTTTTGACTCTTTCACTTCATATACAAGTTCATCGTGTATTTGAAGAACCAGAAAAGCATCTTTGGAGTACCCTTGTTTCTCTACAGCCTCTTCAGTCTGTATCATAGCGAGCTTTATAATATCGGCTGCTGTTCCTTGTACAGGAGCATTGATAGCCATACGCTCTTCCATCGCTCGCAAGAAAGGAACTTTCGAATTGATAGCAGAAAAATATCTCCTTCTACCGAAGAGTGTTTCGCTATATCCTGTCTTTCTCACTCCCTCTTTCACTTTTTCAAGATATCCCAAGAGAGTTGGAAATGTTTCGAAGTAGTCATTATAAAAATTTTGTGCTTCTTTTGTATCTGTATCTATTGCTTTTGCTAATGAGCGAACTCCCATACCGTAAAGCATTCCAAAGTTAATAGCTTTTGCATTGCGCCTCTGAGTACTGGTTACTTCACTTTCATCTACTCCATATACTTTTGCAGCAACAGCGCTATGAACATCTACTCCTCTTTGAAATATATCTATCATGGCGTCATCTTGAGAAAGAAAAGCTGCTATACGAAGTTCTATCTGCGAATAATCAGCAGCAACCAACACAAATCCTTCTGGAGCAACAAAAGCATTTCTAATAGCAAAACCCAGAGGTGTCTTTATGGGTATATTTTGCATGTTTGGATTGTTGCTCGAAAAACGACCTGTTGTGGTTCCGTCTTGTACAAAATCAGCATGAATACGCCCATCTTCTTTTACATAATGAGGCAATGTATCAATATATGTAGAGAGAAGCTTCTGAAGCTCTCTATACCTCTCAACAAGAGGAATAATAGGGTGTACAAGAGCTAGGTTTTCCAGAACGCTTGCCTTGGTAGAGTATGCACCTCCTGCGCTTTTCTTTACGCCTTTTGTAGGCAATTCCAAAACAGTAAACAAAATATGTGAGAGCTGTTTTGGTGAATTTATATTAAATTCTTCCCCCGCTTCTTTGTATATTTTACTGCGAAATGTTTCAAGAGTCTTGTGATATTTTTTTGATAGCTTTTGTAGGTATACTGTATCGAGAGTAATACCCCTTTTGGACATGGTAGTAACATATGATGAAAGTGGCTCTTCTATGTTTTCATATACATACATTACTCCCTCTTTCTGAAGAAGAGATACTAGTTTTTCTTTCAAGTCTGTTATGTTTTTACACCTGAGCTCTCTCGCAATAGTCTCCACATCTTCTCGCGGACGCTCTGAGTGTAATACCCAGAAAAGTAGCTGGACATCAGCCCCTTCTTTTTCAGAAAAAATAAATTCTTCTTTTTTTATATTATTCTCTTTTGGAGGTATTACGCCCAAATCTTCGCAGCGCTTAATAATGCTTTTGAAAGAAAGCTTCTGGAGCATTTCACGAACAGCTTCCGGTGAAATAGTTTCCCTGTATAAAACAAGCTCCACTGACACCGGTGCATCGAGGCGTATCTGCGCTAGAGTTTTTGAAAAGAAAGCTTCTTCTTCCTGATCGATGAGAAGCTGGACCATGCGAGGTGTTACTCCTGCATCTTGTACTTTTTGAGCATTATCATGAAGGATTTCGTAGAGGTTTTCTATTGTTTGAAAATTCTGAAGCAAGATAGTAGCAGTTTTTTCTCCAATACCCTTTACTCCTGGAATATTATCAGAAGGATCTCCTCGGAGACCTTTATAGTCCACAACAAGCTCAGGACCAAAACCATATCTTTCATGCACCTTATCTTCATCGTATAAAATAGTATCTTTTATACCCTTTCGCAGGGTGTATACCTGTACTCTTTTTTTATCTATGAGAGAGAGTGTATCCATATCACCTGACGCAATGATGATGTCATAGTCTGTTTCATTTTTAAACTTCTCTGAAAGTGTTCCTATAATGTCATCTGCCTCAAATCCAGGAGCATCTACAACAGGAATACCAAACACTTCAAAGATATCTCTTGAGGTAGAGAACTGTCTCACAAGAGCTTCATCCGCAACACTACGTCCTGCCTTGTATTCCTTGTATGCCTCATGGCGAAATGTTTTCTGAGGAAGATCATAACATGCCACCATATAGTCAGGGGAGAGGTCTTGAATGAGAGAGAGTAACATAGAACAAAGACCGTACAGAGCACCTGTAGGCTCGCCGTTAGGAGAAATAAAATCAGGCAATGCATGATAAGCACGATGAATAATAGCGTGAGCATCAATCAGTACCAGTGTCTCTTTTTTACTTTTCTTTACCATGGTCACATTGTAGCACGAGGTATGTGTTACTCTTCTTCTCTTTTAGAGAAAGTAAGAGTGCGAACATCTCCAGAGAGACCTATATCAACATGAAACACATTTTTTGTTTTACTGAAAAACCCAAATCCTTGTTCTGGCCATTCAATGCAAGAGAGGGTTCCTTTTTCGCATATCATCTCGTTCAAATGCAATACCTCGAGTTCGCGAGATTCTTCTATGCGATAAAGATCGGCATGGAGAAGTTTCGGAAAAGCACTATCGGCAGTAGAGTATTCACCCATGATTACAAAAGTAGGACTTGTAACATGCTCTTTAATACCTAACAACCTTGCTATACTCTGAACAAAGGCAGTTTTTCCTACACCTAAATCTCCAGATAAAAGAATCACGGAATATTCATTGCTCTCTTTTTTAATATATGAAAGTATTTCTTGTGCAATATTCTGAGTATCTTCGAGAGAGTTACTCATATATGTTTCTATAATATTCATGAAACTATTATAACAAAAAAGCGTCGCCCGAAGGGCGACGCTTTTTCTATACATGAAACATGTATGTTTCGATTAACGAATTTGATTGTTGTTTATTGGTCGCTTATCTTGTGTAGCTAGTTTTCGCCCAATATATACAAGAGCAAGAATAACTAGGATAAGGAGCAACCATCCACCAAGTGTTTGAGGGAAGAAACTTCCTCCAAAGAGTGATAGACCTGCAAGTGAACTATTTTGGTTTTGAACTACATCATGCACCGCATAGTCGATAGCATCATCTTGTGCTCCTGATGGAGTTGTAAATGCTATCACCACTGTCGATACGAGAGTATCTTCTGTTGTACGTACGAGATCACCATTGATTACGAGCTCACCGTCTTCATCTTTCTTCATATCTCCTATGATGAAAGTTACTGTGTGCTTGTCTTTATTATAATCTCCACGATTTGTTCGCTGGAATATAATATCCTCTGGTAGTTCCACAGAAATAACAGTATCAAAGAGCTCGTGCCCTCCAATGTTCTCATATGTAACAATGTACTCTACACGATCACCTTCATATATAGTGTCAAACTCTGGCTCTATATTCAAAGCAATGTGTTGATGTCCACTACCTCCACCTGTATATATTACAGTTGGTGGTACATACGTATTTGAAAATGTTTTAAAAGATTTTGTAGCTCCACAGTCAGTCCCTTCGCTGTTTCTTGAACACCCACGGAAATAGTAGATAGTGTCTACAGAGAGTCCTGATATGAAACCTGTAATAGGAGTAGAGTCCACTGAGGAAGAAATAGTCCGAGACATAGTATCTGCTCCAAGTGAATTAGTACGACCCCATTCAATCCATGCTGTGGTTGTATCTCCATTTGGAAATATAAGTGCCCCGAGTGTCGCCGATGTAGTTGATACACCTGTTGCAGTAGTTGTTACTGCTTCTGGAAGGTCTCCTTCTGGAGAAACCTCCCCATCAGTAGTAAAACTTTTTACAGAACCACAGTCTTCATCACCTGTGCGGTCTTCCGCACATGCTCGAAAGTAGTATCGAGTGTTGTCGTTGAGACCTGAGAGATTTTTATCAAAATCTCCTGTCGAGTTTGTATCACCTGAGAGTTGGAGCATTCGTCCATCTCCATCTTCTACATCACTTCGGTCAGTATCCCACTCGAACCAGAGATCTACATCTCCCGCACCAGTATCACGAAGTTCTCCTTCGAGACGCGCAGAATCTTCATCAACATTGTATGCTGAACCTGTGTCTACTTCTACATTATCATTATCTGATATTGGAGAATTATACTCATTGTCGTCAGAAGACGAACTACATCCTGGATCGTTTGGATAATCTACATAACCATCATTGTCATTATCATATCCATCATTACATTCATATGTTTGTGTTTGATTTCCCTCTACGAGAAATGAAGCCACAACAGATCCTTGAGTTACCCAAGTGTTGTTTGTATTATATGGATCATCTGGACCAATATCTCCAAGCTCTAGACCTGAACTAAATATAGTATTTGAACTTGAGTATGCTGGAGTTGCTTGAGTTTGAGATTGATTCGGATACCATTTTGCGTCTATAAAAGAGAGAGTACCTCCTCCCATAATAGCAACATTTACGTTTCCTGATACTTGCCCAGCATTAGATGCCTGAACGCGACCGTTGAAGTTTACACTTGTTGTCGTTGAAGAGAGAGGAGAAGTAAGAAAGACACGAGTATCTCGAGCTGTTTCATTATAAGCAGTATTGTGATAATAAATACGCACATTTACCGTCTCACCGTGTTGAGCCGTTACTGATGTTTGGTTTTTCCAACAAGGATCGTTTTCTGTTACTGCTTTTCCCTTAACAGCAATCATCACTGTAGGACAATCACCACTATCATTGTTAAAACTCGCCGCATGTGAAAACACAGGCAGAGCGAGGATTGCAAAAACTGCAATCAGAGTCATATGTAGTTGTTTTTTGATAAAATTCATAAAAATATAAATATATTGACACGATACGTACATTTTTATAAATATCGTGCCTTTCTTACTTCTTAATAATATACATATTATAGCATATATAATATGTCTTTGTCAAGTGTTATTTAACGTTCAGGCTTCAATACACACTGTATTAAAAACTGAAAATTAAAGGCAATCTTTTTCTTAAAAGAAAAGGATTGCCTTAGTTTTTTATGCTTTCACCTTGAAAGCTTTTTTTAAATTAAAGAACAGTTATCTGATTATGGAACCGGAAGGACTGCCTTGTCCAACAAATGTGGAAACAAGTTGTTGGAAAAAATTACCATTTTGTACACCTCCTGGATTTCCTGTATTTACAGGAATGTATGGTGGAGGTCTAACATTTCTGTCATTTCCACCAATAGGTCCAGTATACGATGAAGATGGTTGTCCCCAGAACCACTTTCCTAGCTTATCAATAAGCCATACTCCGCCTACAATAGCGAGGCCTCCAAGAACTACTTTACCCCCTGTTCCTAGTCCAGCTCTTTGCTGTGCTACTTGTTGATATCCTTGTGAAGAAGAATTAGAACGATTTTGATTATTGCTATATAGCGCTGCAATCAGCGCTTTATCTTTTTCAATAGAAGCTAAAGCTTCCAGTTCATCAATTCTTAGTTGAGATTCTTGTGACTTACGCTCAAGGTCGCGTTTATCTTTATTAGATTCCGCTCTCTCAAGTTCATCATTAAAAATACCAACAGCTTCCATTCCTTTTTTGAAAGAAATGTCATCAGAAGAAGAGTTACTTCTCTTATCTTCAATAGTTATATTAGTTACATTAACATTTGAAGCAAACTCTTTCTGAGAATTACGTATAGTAATACCATCATATTTATAATAAGATGGATTACCACACATACAAGAGGCTACAATTTTTCCTGTATTTTTATCGGAAAAGGCTTGTTCGTTGAAATAAGGAAACCGCTTTGTATAAGACCAGCTTCCATTGAAATAATTCATGAAGAGATATTCTTTATTTTGATTTAGTAATATTACTATTACATAATCTCTAAAATATTCTTTCAATTGATTTTTTTCAAGAGATTCATTATTACTTGCATTTCTGCAAGACAACAATAGATACTCTATTGTT
Organism: Flavobacteriaceae bacterium; assembly: GCA_047614005.1. Lineage (GTDB taxonomy): Bacteria > Patescibacteriota > Minisyncoccia > Phycocordibacterales > UBA1006 > JBLHIK01. The sequence goes on from JBLHIK010000005.1 coordinate 16,319, forward strand.
TCCTCGGGTGGAGATAATTGATTAAAATAATCTTTATCCCACTTTCCGGTAAAAACCCCATCTGTGTATTGACTCTTTGTCATGTTTACAGATTTGATGTTTTTAACTATCGGGTTCCCAGGCTTTTCCTGTAGAACCTGAGCATTTGTCTGCGTAAGCATTCCAATAAGGAGTACGATTACAAGGATCATTGAATTTTTCATAACTATTCGTTTTAAAGATTTGTTTTGTTTGATTTATTGAATTAAAGATAAAGGCAGTACCTACATCTTTAATTCAATAAATTACAAATTATCTTTAAAATAAACATTATTTTCAGATATCTCTACCTGATTCTCATATATTATATCATATACAACATACAAAGTCAAGCATTATAACAAGAGAAACTAAAAGGATCTCTTGCTACTTTTTCTGAAAATTTTATGATTCAAAGCAATAGTAACACACTTAATAGTAACATGTCAAGCACTTTGACCCAAAACTATCCAAGACAGACCTTAATAAAACTTGAAAGAAAACTTCATTTTCTATACACATTTTTCATAATAAAATACGTTATACTATAGCTATGCTCACGTTTGACGACAGCTCAATAAAAAAGATAGCCGACATGAAACTCAACGAAGAGGAAGAGCTTGTTCAAATACTCGCTGAAGCAAAGTATGACCTTCCATATATAAACCTTGCTGGAGCTCTCATCGAAAATGAAGCTCTTCGATATGTAGATGAAGAGGACGCTAAGAAGTACGAGGTTGCTCCTTTTAAAGTACATGGAAAAGACATATATCTCGCTATAAGATCCCCTATGAGACCAGGATTGCAAAAAGTTATTGCTGCAATAGAGCGAAAAAAATACAAAACAAAGATATATATGGCGTCTCAAGCCAGTATTCAAAAAATCATTGATAGATACGACGAAATATCAAAAGCAGAACAAGTAAGAGAAGGAGGTATAGATATTACTGGTACTACAGTGGCAAGCATTGGAAAGCAAATACATACTATGGGAGATGTTTCGACTCTTATGGAACAAATTCAAAACAACGAAAAGAAGCACCGCATCTCTAAACTCATCGAAGTTATTATGGGTGCTGGAATATCTCTCGGTGCTTCTGATGTTCATATAGAACCCGAAGAAGATTACGTGCGAATACGCTATCGCCTCGATGGTCTCCTTCAGGACGTCCATCATCTTGAACATCAGGATTTTCGCATGATAGCTATGCGTATCAAACTCCTCTCTTCTATGAAAATATCATCTACTGCCACAGCACAAGATGGGCGTTTTGCTATAGAGCTGGGTGATGTAGAGGTTTCTATTCGTACTTCTACAGTACCCTCTTCATATGGAGAAGGTATCGTGATGCGTATTCTCAACCCGAAAGCCACAAAGGTGGGCCTCGAACAGCTCGGTATTCCAGAAAAACTCTACAACATTATCATAAAGGAAATTGCACGACCAAACGGAATGGTTCTTCTTACAGGTCCTACAGGGTCAGGTAAAACCACTACCCTCTACTCATTTTTGCGAAAGATACACAGCGAAGATATAAAAATGATTACTATCGAAAACCCTGTCGAATACAAACTCGAGGGGATTACTCAAACACAAACAGACCACAAAAAAGGATATACGTTCCTCTCTGGTCTTCGAGCTGCTCTGCGTCAAGATCCTGATGTCATCATGGTGGGTGAGATTCGAGATCCAGAGACTGCACAGATAGCCGTGCAATCAGCTCTCACCGGACACATGGTATTTTCAACTCTACACACCAACAACGCACAAGGTGTTATACCTCGTCTCATCGACCTTAAAATAAACCCAAAGATAATAGCTTCTGCTCTGACCATGGCGATAGGACAACGCCTTGTTCGTAAAATATGCGAAAATTGCAAAACACGACGCCTTGCAAAAGAAGACGAAAGGGAAATCATCTTCAACATATATCACGCCGCAAAAAACGAAGGTAAAAACTTTGAAGAATACGGTGTTAATCTCACGGGAGATATTTATATATATGAAGGAAAGGGATGTACTGCGTGTAATAACTTTGGATATAAAGGACGTATTGGTATATACGAAGCCATCGTGACTGATGAAGCAATAGAAACTATCCTACCTCAAAACCCTTCTGAAAGAGAAATAAAGAAAATAGCAGAAAAACAAGGAATACTCGATATGAAAGAAGACGGTATAGTAAAAGTACTCTTAGGAGTAACAAGTCTCTCTGAAGTAGGAAAGGTGGTGAATTTTGATGAGGATTAGATAAAGAAACAGACAAGAGAAAAACCGCTCTCCCAAGGGAGAGCGGTTTTTTATTTCCTTAATAAAAAGAAAAAAGCATAGATCCCGAAACAATCACTTTAGTCGCTTGGCGACAGAAGCAAGGAAGTGTCGGAGGATAGGAACAGTCGTAACCATTTCGTCCTACTTCACAACCATTGGATTGATTGCTGAGGGAATCTATACTTTCTTTTTTCAAATTCTTTACCTTTTGCAAGGAGTCTTATTGTATCTTTTATTTTAGAAAAAGAAAAGATGTAAATGTTGAAAACGTGTGGAAAATAATTTACCTTTTAAATAAATAGTTTACAAACGCGAAGTCGTGTATACTGTAGATATATTACTTCTCTTCAGCAACAAGGAGAATATTAGCACAACTCGATATATATGTCAAGCGATATTTCAAAGAAAAAAACAAACGACACTTCTATGCATCCCGAAGCCTTTTTGGACAACACACTTCGTCCTTCTTCGTGGGAAACATACATCGGACAAAACCACATAAAAGAAAACCTCCACATACTTCTCACTGCAGCACAGGCTCGCAACCAGCCAGCAGAACATGTTCTTTTTTATGGACCACCTGGTCTCGGAAAGACTACCCTCGCACACCTCATAGCAAAAGAAACAGGACGAGCAATCTCCACTACATCAGGTCCAGCTATAGAAAAAGTAGGAGACCTTGCGAGCATCCTTACTAACCTCTCAGACAATGACATCTTGTTTATTGATGAGATCCATAGACTCAACAAAACCATAGAGGAGGTACTCTATCCTGCTATGGAGTCAGGAGTACTCGATATCATTATAGGAAAAGGACCTTCTGCTCGTACAGTACAACTCGACCTTCCTCCTTTTACTCTCATTGCAGCAACGACACGTATGAGTATGCTCTCTTCCCCATTGCGTAGTCGTTTTGGAGGTGGAGTGTTTCGACTTGAATATTATACTGACAATGAACTTTCTCGTATTATAGAAAATTCTTCTCATACTCTTGGTTTTCCTATCGACACTGAAGGTGCTCTCGAAATATCCAAAAGGGCTCGCAAGACACCTCGAACAGCAAACTATCTTCTCAAGAGAGCACGAGACTATGCGGAAGTGCACAATCTCCCTTTTTCAAAAGACACAGTAGACAAGGCTCTTTCTCTTTTAGCTATTGATGAACTGGGTCTCACTGAAGTAGATAGAAAATATCTCTATACTCTTAAGGACTCTTTCAAAGGTGGTCCAGCTGGACTTAAAACGATAAGTGCTTCTATAGGAGAAGACTCTTCGACAGTAGAGGAAGTGCTCGAACCATTTTTACTACAAATAGGATTCATCGAAAAACAGCCACGAGGACGCGTCCTTACAAAAGAAGCCTTGGATTTTCTTTCATAGTTAATTTTCTACTAGTCTCCTCTTCCAAACTATATTATACTGGTACATATGTCAGGACATAATAAATGGAGTAAAATAAAACACAAAAAAGCAGCAACGGATGCAAAAAAGAGTAAGATCTTTGGCAAGTATGCTCGTCTTATCTCAGTAGAAGCAAAAAGATGTGGAGGTGATGTCACTTCTCCTTCTCTTAAAATGGCAATAGACAGAGCTAGGAAAGAAAATATGCCAAGCGACAATATAGATAGAGCTATTAAAAAAGCAAACGAAACAGCAGATGTGACTGAAGTGCTTTTCGAAACATACGGACCTGGAGGATGTGGCATCCTTGTCACAGCACTTACTGACAACAACAATAGAACAGGCCCAGAGATAAAACACCTTCTTTCTGAACAAGGATTTTCTCTTGCTACTCCAGGATCTGTGTCATGGAACTTTACTAAAAACAAAGAAACAGGAGAGTGGGATGCAAACACCACCATAGCAATAAATGAAGAAGAATCGGAAAAACTAGAAAACCTTATTGATGCTCTTGAAGATCACGATGATGTACAAGAAATCTATGTCTCTGCAGAATAAAATACCCACTCCACAAATCATCTGTGGAATAGACCCTGGATACGACCGCATAGGTGTCGCTATTATTTCAGGAAATAAGAAAAAACCAGAAGTGGTGTTTTCTACATGCATAGAAACAGTCAAAGAGGAGTCATTGCCTGAGAGACTTCTATTTTTAGGAATATCTTTAAAAAATATACTTTTGAAATACAAGCCAGACATCGTAGCTATCGAAGACCTCTTTCTTTTCAAAAACCACAAAACAGTAATGGGCGTATCTCAAGCAAGAGGAGTACTTCTCTATCAGTCACTTCTCTTGGGTATTCCTTGTGTAGAATATACTCCTCTTCAAATCAAAAGTGCTGTATGTGGATATGGGCGTGCTGACAAAAAACAAGTTCAGGAAATGGTTACCATCCTCACAGGAAAGCAAAAAGAGAAAGGCGTCCACGATGATGAATTCGACGCCATAGCTATAGCTCTTACAGCTCAGGCTATAATTAAATAGGTTTCAAAAAATTTCCCTAACTTATTCATATATTAAAATATAATAAAGTGCACTTGACATAAATATTAAAAAATGCTAAAATTTTTTTAAGTACTAACAAAGTGTTAGTTTCAAATAAACTTCGAACAAACACTTATGTGATTGTTCCTTAAAAAAGAAATAAGATGGAAAAATCAAAGATTCTTGAAGTTATATCTTCAATTTTACTATTTTTTTCAAAAATTGCATTGTTTTTTGAAGATATACTAGGATGGCCCTTATCAACGATAGGATACATTCTTACAGCTTGGTATAATTTTTTAAAAAAATATACACTATTAGGTGTAGCACTAGTAAGTCTTGCATTTATGTGTTTATACAGTTGGTATAAATGGCAATGCAATCTATCAGAAGAAATACAAAATTTTGATTGTATAATAATTTTTGCAACTTTTATTTTTGTAATAATATTATATATAAAACAAACTTATAAAAAGGATGGAACAAGAAATACCTTAGAATTAATGGCAACAATAGTATTATTATCTGGTTTCTTTTTTATAGGTTGGAACTTATTTATACTAGGATGGACATGTCTTTTAGTGTCGCATTTTTTAATAGGTTATTTGTTTTTTTGTAAAAAAGCATTTTTATATGTAACATTACAGGCAATGTCTGGATTAGTTGCATTTTATAAAATCACCATTCTTAGTAATTTGAGCACAATAAACAGTATTCAAATTATTCTTATCTCATTTTTTGTTTGCATTTTATTATATTTAAATAAAAAAAGAACAAAAAATAAAAAGTCGGTATAGAAATATACTGACTTTTTTTATTAACTAATTCAATAAAATTTACTACAAATTAGGTAGTATCATAATTATTTTTACATGGTTTTTTAGATACATTTTTGTTTTCAATCTACTTCTTCTCTCTCGTAGAAGAATCTGAAATAGACCGTGAGGATGAGTGTACTCCAGAAGAGTAGAATTAATTAAACAAAAAAACACAAGGCTGTCCTTGTGTTTTTTGTAATAATACACTTTTAGATACGTCTAAAGTGATATACTAAATTTATGAAAAAGCATATAAAAAAAGTAAAACACTTTATACGTAATGCTATACTTGTCTTTTTAGGATTGGGTATTATTTTAACAGGTCTTGTTCTCGTATGGGTGAGCCAAATGGAAATACCAAATTTCAATGATTTTCAAGAAAGAAAAGTAGCGAGCTCTACAAAAATATTTGATAAAACAGAAGAAGTTCTTCTTTATGATGTTCATGGAGATATTAAAAGAACACTTATATCTTTTGAAGAAATGGGAGATCCTATTACTGAAGCTATCGTTGCAATAGAAGATAGGAATTTTTACAAACACAGTGGAATAAGTCCAAGAGGTATTGTGCGTGCATTTGTGACTAATATTAAAAATGCAGGATTGTCTCAAGGGGGATCTACTCTCACTCAACAACTTGTAAAAAATACCCTTCTGACAAGAGAACGGAAAATTTCTCGCAAACTAAAAGAAGTTGTTCTTTCTTTCAAAATAGAACGAGTTCTATCAAAAAAAGAAATTTTAGAACTCTATCTCAACGAAGCTCCTTTTGGTGGAAGTATGTATGGTATTGCAGAAGCTTCTCAAACTTTTTTTGGTAAAAAACCAACAGACCTCACTTATGGTGAATCAGCATATCTCGCAGCAATACCAAAAGCTCCTACTTATTTTTCTCCCTATGGTAAAAACAAAGAATATCTCGACAAAAGAGCATTTCAAGTCCTTTTTAATCTTCGCGAACAAGGTTTTATAACGGAAGATATATATAGAGAAGCTCGAGAGGAAGAAGTAGAATTTTTGCCACAGTCACCAACAGGAATACGCGCACCTCACTTTACTCTTTTTATTCGTGAATACTTAGAAGAAAAATACGGCACTGAAGAAATAGAAACAAGAGGATTAAAGGTTGTCACCACTCTCGATTATGATTTACAAGAAAAAGCAGAAGAAATGGCTCTTCGATATGCTCTTAAAAATGAAGAAGACTGGAATGCAAGCAATACCTCTCTTGTAGCAATAGACCCTCTTACAGGACAAATTCTCACTATGATTGGTTCTCGAGATTACTTTGATAAAGATATTGATGGAAATTTCAACGTTGCAACAGCATCGCGTCAACCAGGATCATCTTTTAAACCATTCATATATGGTGCTGCTTTTGAAAAAGGATATACAGACAAAACAATACTTTTTGATACAAGAACTCAATTCCAAGCAAGTTGTGAGCCCACGAATCTCTCTTCAGAAGAAGATTGTTACTCACCTCAAAACTACGATGGAAAAGAACTCGGACCCGTTACTCTCAGAGAAGCTCTTGCTCAATCTCGCAACATTCCTGCCGTAAAACTTCTCTACCTCACAGGGCTCTCTAATTCTCTTTCTATTGCAAAAAAAATGGGCATTACAACTCTTGGAAATTCTAATACCTATGGACTTACTCTAGTTCTAGGAGGTGGTGAGGTTCGTCTTCTTGATATGGTTTCATCATATGGAACATTTGCAACAGAAGGTATTCACTATGAACCTACAGGAATATTACGAATAGAAGATAGAGATGGAAATATATTAGAAGAATACTCCTCCCTTGACCAAGAGAGAGTTATATCCACAAACTCAGCACGAGCAGTTTCAGACATACTTTCAGATGATGATTCTCGAGTACCACTTTTTGGAAGAAATTCTCTTATGAATATTCCAGGATATAGTGTTGCGGCAAAAACAGGTACAACAAACAATAATAAGGACGCGTGGCTCATAGGATATAGCCCAGAGCTCGCTGTAGGGGTCTGGACAGGAAATAACGACAACACACCTATGGATAGAGGTTCTTCTATCTCGATACCCTTCTGGAACGAATTTATGACTCTTGCTCTAAAAAAGACACAGGGTGTTACTTTCAATAAACCCTCTTTCTCATATGAAAATATTCCCCCTGTTATGAGAGGAATATGGCATGGTGGTGAAGGTGTTGAAATAGATACAATCTCAGGAAAATTAGCAACTGAATATACACCTAAAGAAACACGTAAAGAAATAATCACAACAAACGTTCACTCTATTCTTCACTGGATAGATATAAACAATCCAACACAAAAAAGAGAAGATGGTTTTAATAGACAATATAAAGCATGGGAAGAAGGAGTGCTACGATGGTGGAATGAAAATAAAGGCAATTTTACAATAGTAGATAAAGACGACATCCCTACAGAGTATGATGACATTCACTTAGAAAACCCAGAATTAGATATTGAAATAATATCTCCAGAAATTAATAGTTATATTGATCAATCAGATACACTAAAAGTAGAATTTAAATATGAAGGTGAATACAAGCTCATAAAAAGCGAATTCTTTATCAATGGAGTATTTGCCGGTTCTCAAAATAGCAACAGAGAGGAGTATATATTAGAGTTAAGTGATTTTATATTTAACGAACAAATAAATACACTTACTATAAAAGTCTTTGATAAAATATATAATTCGAAAGAATCTAATATTAAATTCAATATTGATTTCTAAAACAAATAATCTAAATTAAAAAAAAACAAACACTTAAGTGTTTGTTTTTTTTAATTTAGATTATTTTATATCTCTTATATATGGAATATGTTTTTTAATCTTATTTAGAAGTATTTCTTTATGTGAAAATATTTCTTGTCTTATAAGTGGACTTTCTTGTATATAAATAATATTTTTTTGGATTTTAATATTTTTTGCATTTACCTTTATAGATAATTCTTGAGAAATAATACTCGCTATGATTTCAAAAATATCATTTTTTTGATCAAGATTCTCTTTTTTTTGAAATAAAATATTTTTAAGAGATTTAACCATATAAACTATCTTGAAATAGGCATTATAAGATAGAGGCTTTTTTTATCACCAATACCTCGAAGTAACATTGGCTTTTTCTCTCCAAAGAAAGAAAGTGAAACACTGTCTGAATTTATATTTTGTAGTACATCAAGAAGGTATTTTATATTACACATAAGAAATATTTCTTCACCAGAGAGTGTCGCTATAAGGTGAGTACTACTTTCTCCTGTGTCACTATTTTTTACATACAATTCAAATTCTTTATTTAAAGGAGAGAGAGTGAGCTTTACTTCATGAAAATTATTAGAAAAAATATGAGAAAGTTTAAGAGAATTTATAAAATCTTTTACAAGAACAACAGCTTCTGTTGTGTGTTCTTTAGGTATGATCTGAGTATAATCAGGAAACTGACCATCAATAAGACGTGTCGTTACATAAAGATTTTTATTTGATATAGAACATTGATTTTTAGTAAAAGAAATTTCAACATCACCCTCTTCATTATCAAAAATACGTATAATATCCCCTGCGTGTTTTGCTGGTATTAAAATACCATCTATATCAGGAATACCTTTTATTGTTATTGTTTTTTCTGCAAGACGAAATGCATCTGTTGCTACAAAATATAATACATCATCTTTTGAATATATATACACTGAAGAAATCTCAGGTTTTACCTCAGAATTCGAGGCAGAGAAAACAACACCACGCAGTGATTCTACAAAAACAGATGATTTTATATTAAAAGAAATACCATCCAAAACAGGCAATTCAGGAAAATCAATAGAATCTTGAGTTGATATATTTGCTTGAGTTGAAGAACTTTTAAATGATAATATATTTTCAATAAGTTCAAACTCAATATCTCCTTTTTGATTACCACCTATAGAAGTAAAAAATTGAGAGAGTAAATCAGCTGGTATTGCTACCTCACCTTCCTTTTCTATTTGAGCAGGAACTTTATAAGAAACGCCAGTATGTAGATTTGTTGATATAAATTCAAGAAAACCATCTTTTGCTCTCACAAGTATACAGCTCAGAATAGGAAGAGTTGTATTTTTACCAACACTCTTGTTTGTATAGGTAACTGCTTTTTGAATGTCTTTAATTATTGTTTTTCCTTTCATGTTAGTTCTTTTATATATATTATATATTATTATTATTAGTACTGTTGAGAAGTGTGTAACTTTTTTATATATTGCTGTATATGGCTTAAAGCAATATATCTCTGTGTATAAAAAAATAAAGTTTTCAATAGTTTCAACAGGTAAATTTTTTAAAAGTATTTATAAGCTATTTATACACAAACTCTTCTTTTACTTTTAAGTGTTTTATCACAAGGTAATTAACTTATTTTTGTCTGTTTTGCACCTATAATAAGTATTTTTACACATGTTATTAAAAAAAATTATTTAAATAATGCTCGTAATTGCTCGACCTCTTGATTTAGGACAACATCTTTCACTGATGCATTCTTAATCTTTGAACAAGAGTGCATGACTGTTGTGTGATCTTTTCCTCCAAGTTTCTGACCTATGTGAGGATAAGAGATATTAAAATCTTCACGTAAAATATACATTATGACTTGCCGAGCACGTACTATCTCTTTTCTTCTTGTTTTTTCATATATAAGTTTTGATTCTATGTTATAAAAATCACTTACCGTTCGAACAATTTCTTCTATGGAAATATTTTTTGCAGGGCGAATGTTGTTTTTTATAAGAGATTTAACTTCAGATACTGAAAGATCTCTCTTTTTTAACTGAGTTTGGCAAAGTACTGCATTAAGACTCCCTTCAAGCTCACGTATACTCCCCTCAAGGCTTTTTGCAAGATACTCGATAACATCTTCTTGTAGAGTAATATCAGAATCTTCAAGCTTTGTTCTAATGATTGCTATCTTTGATTCAGTTTCTGGTTCATTTACATCAACAATCATTCCAGCTGAAAAACGAGATTTTAATCTCTCTTCAAGTCCGGGTATGTAGTTAGGATGTTTGTCAGATGAAAATATGATTTGTTTATTCATTTCATAAAGAGAGTTGAAGAGATGAAAGAGTTCTTCTTGTGTTTTTTCTTTACCTGAGATGAATTGAATATCATCCATAATAAGAACATCATAGTTTCTATACTTATCTTTGAATATATTTGGTTTATTTTTTTGAACAGAAGTAACGTAGTCTATTGAGAATTTTTCAAGAGTACAATACATAATACGTAGTTTTGGAAAGTTCTTATGAATAGCATTTCCAGCAGCTTGTAGAAGGTGTGTTTTCCCTGTTCCTGTTGGTCCATAGATAAAAAGAGGATTATAAGAAACCCCTGGTTTTTTTATAATTGCCTGACTTGCAGCAAAAGCAAGTTCATTGAAAGGTCCAACAATAAAAGATTTAAAAACATAGCGAGGGTTGAGGTTATTTTCTCTGTTTATATAGTGGTTTTCAAGAGGAAGTTTGTTGCTGTCAGATATATAATCTTTATGTTCATCTTCTTTTATTTTTTGCTTTCCTTTTGAAATAACATATTCAACTGCACGAACTGATGGAAAATTCTTATTAATGTGAGATATAATAAGCCTATGATATTTATTAGAAAGCCAATCTCGAACAAACTCACTTGGTACTGCAAGAAAGATAGTGCCTGAATTTTCTTTTTGTATATAGGTATTAGAAAACCACGTATTGAAGTTTGCTTTTGAAAGCTCTTCTTGTATTGATTCTAAACATATGTCCCAGAGTTTATTTGTATTTATCATAGATAATATAAATTATATTTGTATTATACTCGCCCAAAGAGAGTAATGAGGTATTTTATATATAGATTATGTGAACAATCTGTGGAAAAACTTTTCGGTTGTTCATGAAACTATTGTAAATAAAGCTTTTTAAGATAAATACATATTAACATAGATAATATATGTTCGTAAAGTTTTTTGAAAATTATGACATATAATCTCATAAAAACTCATATATAAATATAAAATAAAAAAACTATTGCAAAAAAATAACACTCGTGTATAGTGTGTCACATATGAGCGTTACATATTCACCTAAAAAAAGAAAAAGAGCACGAAAGCATGGCTTTCTTAGTCGAATGGCTACTAGTGCTGGTAAAAATGTTATTATGCGTCGTCGCAAAAAAGGACGAGCAAACCTAGCAGTTTAATGTAAATTTAGAAAAATGAGCTTATGCTCATTTTTTTATTACAATAAAAAGAGAATAAGAAAGTCCTTTGTTTTTATCTCTTTATTCTATATAGTAGAGAAAGTATGCTTCCTAAAAAACAACGACTCACAACAGAAGAATTTAAAGAAGTTTTTTCTACTGGTAGAAAATACCACACACCCTTTTTCACTTATATTGTTTTAAAAAAGGAAGACAAAAAAACATCGGTCGTTGTCTCTAAAAAAAATATAAAAACAGCAGTAGGTAGAAATAAAAAAAGAAGAATGATATATAGAATACTTCAGAGTCTACAAAGTATCTCCCCTTCTTTTTGGAATATTATGATTATAAAAAAAGAAGCTCTTGAAAAAGATACCAATGAAATACAAAAAGACATAGAGGGTTTTTATAAAAAATATAGTACAGAATAGTATGGTGTCTCGATTTGTTATTTTTCTTATAAAGGCATATAGATATCTTTCTTTTATTTTTTCCAAAAAACCAAGCTGTAAATTCTACCCAACTTGCTCAGTCTACTCTATCGAAGTGTTTCAAAAATATGGATTTTTAAAAGGCCTGCGTCTCTCTCTCAATAGAGTATCACGCTGTAGACCTGGAATAGAGCCTCAAATAGATAAGCCATAGTACTTGATATAGTTTAATATCTTGCTTATTTTGTCATTATATGTCATTGTGTCGTTTAAGCACTTTTAAATATAAATCTATTTTTTTTGTTGGTTATTTTAGGGGATAAATATTGTCTTTTAAAATAACCAACAAAAAAATAGAAGAATGAAAAATAAAACAAAAACATTGTCGTTGAGTGCGATCATCTCATCTTTTTTTTATTTAGGTTTTTTTACTCCGGTAAAAAAACTTTCATATTATTTAATTCAAAGTGATATGAAGGATATGCACCCCATCATATATATTGTAAGTGGAATTTTTTTATGTATAGGCATAGCTTATACAATAAAAAATCTACTTCAAAATACAATTAATATGAAAAAGATAATAAATATTGCAATAATGTGTCTATGTTCCTTTATTCTTGGAACAATAGTGTTATTGTCTATTTATTTCACTCCCTTTTTTACCTATATTCAGGAATCTTTCATGCATGTGGTTTTATACCCATCATTTAACAGACCTGCGTATTATGTGGCTTGTGGTATATGTATCCTGCTGATAACAGTAGGAATGTATGCATTAAGAAAAAAGGTTTAGTACATTTTTAAAGAGGTAGTCTGTAATGGATTATCTCTTTTTTTAATTTAAAAAAAGTTATTGCGAGAGGCTTACTATATGCTATACTCAAAAACATGATAGCTTTATGGAATACACTTTTTTACGACCCTATTTACAATACTCTTGTATTTTTTATTGATGTAATACCAGGGGGAATGGTTGCTCTCGCGGTGATTCTTCTTACTGTTCTTATTAAATTTATATTATCCCCTCTTACTCGAAAGGCTATTGTTAGCCAAGTAAGACTCAAGACTCTTCAACCAGAACTTAAGAGAATAAACGAGCTTTATAAAGACAATAAAGAAGAAAAAGCAAAAAAAACTTTCGAACTCTATAAAGAGAGAAAAATAAATCCTTTTTCAGGATGTCTTCCTATCCTAATACAAATACCTATTATTTTTGGATTATACTATGTTTTTCTTCGAGGTCTTGATTTTAGCCCAGACACACTATATTCGTTTATATCTATCCCTACAGATGTGTCATTTCAATTCCTTGGATTAGGAGATATTCGAGAAAAAAGCATTATATGGGCCCTTCTAGCTGGTGCTTCACAGTTTTTACATACATATCATTCTGTATCTATGAAGTCTTCAAAAGAAGATGTAAAAGATCGATCAGTGCAAGGAAAACCTTCTTTTCAAGAACAGTTAGGAGAAACAATGAAAGTACAAATGAAATATATTCTACCTTTATTTATTGCTGTTGTTGCATATCAGATATCAGCAGCTATCGCTATCTACTGGACAGTGAGCAATCTCTTTGCTCTTGCTCAAGAATACTCTATTAGAAAGAAAACAGAAAAAACAAAAGATATAGAAGTAGAACTAATAAGTCCTACTTCATAATATGATTCCAGAAGAAGTACAAAAGAATATAGAAGATTTCTTTACTACATTACCTCTGGAAACACATATAGAATTTTCTTACAATGAGCAATTTGGATCTCTTTGGTGTTCTGTCACTACTCCTGATTCAAAAATACTGATTGGTAGAGACGGAGAAAATCTTTATTATATTCGCTATATACTTCGTCGTATTCTCGAAGCAAAAAACCCAGAACACGTTGATATATATCACAATATTATTTTTGATATAAATGGATATGAAAAAGAACGTATAGAAAAGATTCATTCACAAGCTCACATGATGGCAGAAAGAGCACGTTTCTTTAAGAGTCCTATTGAGTGTGAGCCCATGAGTGCCTTTGATAGACGTATTGTTCACGAGTATCTCTCATCGGCAGAAGATCTCTCTACAGAGTCGTGTGGTGAGGGAAAAGATCGACACATTGTAATATCATTTGTCTCAAAATAAATCATTTAAACACTCTCTACTTATCTTTCTAATAAAAAACTCCCATAAGGGAGTTTTTATTTAAACAAGAGAGGAGTAATATGGACGAAGCGTAGTATGTAGGATTATAATGATACTGCATGCACTTAGTCGGGGTAGTTCATTACTGTGCTAGATTATAGCCATAAACATGTCCAGTTGTTTTGTCTATAAAAGAGAGATACTCACCTTCTGTATCGAGAGAGAGCATTGTTCCGTCAAACCTCGCTGATATGTTTGCAAACTCAGAGACCAATATAGTGTCTTCTTCTATAACACCTCTATATAGAGTGTCTCTAAATTGAACTCTTCCTTGATACCATGCATCTGGATAGTCTGCTTTCTCGACAGAGAGAGGTACTGAACAGTAAAAGATATCCTCATTGTGCCATACGCATTTTTCAGGAAGTGTTTTTAGTGTTGTAGAGATAAGAGACCCTGTCTTTCTATTGAGAACTGTAAAATCAAAGCTCTTGTCTTTTGATTCACCTACAAGAGTATAATCACCTGGTCCTACCTTACTAGTAAATCCTTTTTTATTTCCTACTAACTTAGAAAAAGTGTTTTTCTTTATATCATAGAGATATGTAAATCCATCTACTTGTTCACTTGCCTTTGTCATAAAAGATACAGTATATGGAGAAACCCAATCTATAATCCACTCTTGAAAGTTACTTGTATAAAGTGGTGTGAGATTAGAAGTAGTGTTTTTTATAATAGAGAAGATACTTCCTTGCCCTGTTTCTTCTAATACTCCGAGAGTAGATCCATAAGAGCTCATCGAAGAGATATTGTCAGGAAGAAATTCTCCTACATTTTTCTTTTCCCCTCCCTCTCCTAGGTCTTGCAAGAATGTTTTGATGGTATTGTTTGGTGTTGCATACCGAAGAGCAACACGCGATCCATCTTCTGTAAATATTGCTTCTTGTATTTGAGGTACAAGAGTATCAGAAATAATCTTACTAGAGCCATCTTCTGTAAAGTATTCATATATGCGTCCTTTTTCTTTTTCGGCATAACGAACAGAAAGAACATCTTCTACTATATCATCTCCGAGTCCTTGGAATGCATTCAGAGATGCATATGTACCTTTTCCTACTATTCCATCCGCTTTTAATCCAGTAGATTCTTGAAATATTACAACTGCTTGCCTTGTTTTTTCGTCAAAGATTTCTGTAGGAGGTATAGAAGGACTTGTATCTTGATAATTTAAGATTGTTTGTAGTTTCAAGATGTTTTCTCCCGTGTCCCCTTGTCTATATGTAGGAAAGCCAATAAAATCATATGTAATATTGAATTTTGGTACTGTCTTGAAAAGCCTGGAATGTTTTCCAACATGTACTCCAGCAGAAGGCGTGCTCGTGATCTTTGTAAAACGAGGAACAGTAACAGAGCTCGAAGGAGTAGCTTGGATAGTGTTGTTGAAAATTGTTTGATTGTCAGATGTAGAAATATTGCCTGTCTCTGGAGTATCTTCAGATGAAGGTAGGCTATTATTAGTATTGTTTCTGTCTGGAAATGTTGATTGGTCAGAGATACCTGTATCAGAAGATTTGCCTTTGAAAATACGAAGTCCTATAAAAAGAGCACCTACAAAGAGAAATATAAATAATATGATGATGAGAATTCTTTTTTGCATAGATATATTATAACACTAAAAACTAAGGTTTTTGGAGAACAATATGCCAGTGAGGGTCTTTGCCTGATTCTGGATGGATAGACTGGATACCAAATTTATTGATTTCTACTGCGTTAGTCCTTTCTTTAAAAACAGGATTGTCATACTTTGTATCATTATTCATAAGACTGTTAAAATATTTGTTAATATCATCAGCATTAGTGTGTTTAGATATATCAAAAGAGTATGATGCAGGTCCATGAGTTTGATGTGCCCAACACTCACTACCTCCTGTTATTTCGAAGGTGCATTTTTGTCCACCTTGTTTTCCTAAGGCCGTACTACAATTGTCTACAAGATTTTCAAAACGTTTCTGCACAGTATCTCTTACTGTATTTTCATTATAATACATACTTGTACAGTCTTTATCTCCAGCAAGCTCGCAGTTGTTTTTGTTGAAGGTGATATTGGCGCTCTTGAGAGCATTTCGAAGCAAGTCATCTCCTCTCTGTGTATCGATATTCTTCCCCCATTCCATACCTTGAGTAATTTCCTTTCCTTCAATAGTATGGTTGTTTGTTGTACAAATCTTGGCCCCAAATTTAGCACCTATGGCTTCTGGCGGAGGTCCATCACCAAGTGCTTGTAGTTTGACGGTCGATATGTCGAGGTCTCCCGTGAGGATGCTGCTGTTTATAGTATTGAGTATTAAAAACGAACCAAGGGCCAGCACAAGCCCTCCTATAGCCATTGTTATTTGTTGCTTTGCATCACCTTTTCCTGTAAATGCTTCTGTAGTGAGGTATTTGAAACCAGCAATTACTATCATTATCACAGCAAGTACTCCAACGATACCAATACCAAAACGAAAGATGCTGTTTAAATAAGATCCAAAAGAACCTCCTGTGATTTGTATTTTTCCTTCCTCGTCACCTACCCCAGGAAGAGGTGCGAGAGAGCAATAATATCCAGTAGGACAATCACTTGAAAAGGTATTGTCTATAGAAGTAATAACAATAGATCCTTCTGTTTTAAAAGACCCTGCATTTGGATCAAGTATTTGAGTATTCCAACCTGAAATTCCTGAAATAAATCCTGTCCTCATATAGTGAGTACGCCCTGATGGTAATCCTTTAAGTTCTGCTGTCCATGCAGTGGGTCCTGGGGTCAATAATCCTTTAAAGAAAATAACATTTTTTGTCTCTCCTATTGGAAAATCCTCTTCAAGGCTATAATCTATAAAAAGCTCTATTTCAGTATCAGTAGAAGTTGTATTAAAAATTTTATGAGTTCCAGAAAGAGTAACAGAGTTTTCTTCTACTATTCTCCTGTTTTCATCTTCTGTTATCGAAGGAAGAGCAAATGCTTGAGGTACAAAAAGAGTAAAAATAGCAAAGAAAGTTATGATGATGTGGCTTAATTTCTTCATACTATGATTCAAGGATATCTATGGATAATGTTTCTGAAACCTCTTGAAAAAGCTTCCTTGTATTTTGTATATGTATTCCTAGTATCCCTCTCCCTCCTTCTCCCTGAGGGCTGAGAGTGAGAATATTTTTCGTTTCAGGAGTATTTTGCTCTTGCTTGTTGATTTTCCACATGTATGAAATATCTTGATCAAGAATGTTTTTCTTACCTATAAAATAAGGCTCTGCTATGAGTGTTGCTGATTTTCCAAAAATAGTAAAAGAGTCTTTTATATTTTTAGAATAATCAAAACCATCTTCTCTTTTTTGATAGAAGAGAAGAGATGGTTTTTCTAATGCCGGGATAGATATTTGGCCCTTAATTCTTTTTCCGCTATTGGTATACCCTTCCACAGATATAATCTCTTCTTTTTTAAGGAGACTGTTACTGTATGAAAAAGCATTTTTTTCGTAACCATTTTGACTCCCTTGATTGGAAAAATCTTTTTCCCAAGAGTATGAGTAATTTTGTGAATTATCAGAAGGAAGAGCTACTACAGTGATAGCACTTTCTCTTACAGGAAGTGTTCTTCCTTTGTAAAAAGCAGGAGCATAGGAATTGCGAGCCTCATATAGTAAATCTAGAGTATCAGTAGTAAGAAAGAGTGTTTTTTGTGCTTGTATGTTTTCATCCTTACTTACTACAACCGTAATAGTTGGATTAGATGTAGTTATGGTAAAAGAAAAAGATGTTTTTCCTCGTCCTTCTTTTATTTGAATATCATTTACAAGCCATGCAATGGTAAAATTATTTAAATCATTTGAATAACTTTTTAATTTGAGAGATACGGTGTTTCCAACAGAAACAACAGAGGGACTATGAGTAAGAATAAGAGATGAATCATCTATCTGAGATATTTGAATTTCTTCCAAGAGTGGCTCTTGTGCATATGCTGAAAAAGCAAGAAAGAAAACAAAAAAAGAAAAAGATAGTTTTTTGAATATGGATAAGAAACCTTTCATGCTTTTATTATACATTATTATGGGTTAATAGTACTCTTTGCTTTTTCATGCAAGATTTCTATTTCCTCTTCTAAAGCTTTTTGTCTATCTTTAAGCTCTTTTACTTTTCCGAGTTCTTCTTCTATTTCATCTTCTTGTCTCTCAAGTCTTTTTATTTCTTCTATTTCTTTTTCTAGTTCCATTTTCTGATCTCGTATTTTTTGTAGTTTTTCTTTGACTGCTCTTTTATGGTCTTCTATGGTGTCTTCAATGTTTTCTTCGAGGTGTTTTAAAGAGTCTATCTTGTCTTCAAAATCATCATGTTCTTCTTCTACTTCTTTTATCTTAGAAGAGATATTTTCTGACTGTATTTCTTCTTCTATATCTTCAAGAGAAAAAGGCTTTTTTTTAGTCTTCTCTTCTACTGGAGGAATTGGTGCAGGAGTACTTATAGCGTCTTTCTTTGAAGATCCAAAAGAGTAAAAAGATTTTGTTTTATTAGCTTCTTTTACTTCAGAAGCATTTTCTTCCACTGTTGCCGAAGTCTCTTTTTTTGGAGTAGGTATAATGTCATCATTACTATCTGTATTCATGTAGATAGTATAACACTAGAATGAATATGCTAAAAGGAAAATACTATTAAAATATACCTTTTACTCAAAAAATATTAGAGCATTTTTTCAATGTTATCGAGCTCTTCATAAAGAGAATCGGTCTCATTTTCAAGACCTTGTATTTCTGTCTCTATTGGTACTTTTTTAACTATTTTTTCTTCTGTTTGTTCCAGCTCTTTTTCTGGAGGAAGGTCAGATATAAGAAGATCCGCACGTTCTTCAAGAGATAGGACTTTTTCATGAACATGAGGTGTGCCTAGTTTGTCTTCAAGAGAGGCCACCTCTTCTCTCATTTCTGCTAGTCTCTCATCTTGGTTTTGAGGAATCTCTTTTGTGATATTCGATTCCTGTTTTCTCATATGTTCTTGGTTTTCTTGAGATTTACTGAAGTCCTCTTCTTCAGCCTCAAGATCTTCTCTGTTTTTTGCTATAGCAAGAAGCTGTGAAGGGTCTGATGTAACAATCTGGTCTTCTGTATAAGATGCAATCACTTTAATAGCAACGTGTTTCAGTCCTGCAAAAAATATTCCCTCCCCTACTCCTGATTCGAGTAATAGATACTTTTCTTCATCTGTGAGATTGAAGGTCTTTTGAAGAACATCAACAGACGACGGAGATTGTTTGAGAAGAAGCTGCATGGAAGAGTTGGTAACTATTGGTTTTCCATACTTTGCATTGATAAAGTCAGCAACGTCTTGTGTGATAGTACAAAGTCCTAGATAATATTTACGTCCACGTTTTGCAATAGCATAGAGGAAGCTCGCAGTATCGTCTGATTTCATCATCCACCATGCTTCATCAACGATAAGAAGTCTCTTTTTAAGAGTTTTTCGTACAGCAAGCCAGATAAAGTGAGTCACGATGTACATGGCAACAGGTTTTAGGTCGTCTTCCATATCTCTCACTGAAAATACAACAAAACGTCTGTTTATATCAACATTGGTTGGTTGGTTGATAAAATTCTTCCATGAACCTTTGGTAAACTTCAAAAGACGCTGGAGTACAGAGTCACTTCCTTCCATACCAGAAAGTACCATTTCAAAGTCAGACAAAAGAGGTGGTTCGATGGTTCTAAAATCACTCTCTGGACTAATATCTTTTAGTGCATATGTTTCACCTATGGCACGATCCACAATACTGTCTTCTTCTGGAGTAAGTCCTCCAAGCATGATTCGGAATAATCCAACAAGAGTAATAATGTTTGAACGCAAAACATCAGCAGGCGTTTCGTCTGGTCCAGGAATAGGAAGGTCAAAAGGATTGATATGGTGATCAGAAGAAAGTGCAATATTGAAAAAACGTCCACCAATAGCT
>JBLHIK010000006.1:0-32389 GCA_047614005.1 Flavobacteriaceae bacterium
TAAAAGGCAATGCTCCTATCATATAGCTCGTATCTATTTTATTTGAAATCAAAATCCATGTGAGAAGGGCAGTAATTGTGCTTTTTCCATAGGACCCAGTAACAACAAAGTTGGTGGTATTTTCGGTCATATCTTCTAATATTTCAGGATATGATCGTATTTTGTCGGCAAAGTGCTCGAAAGCATGTTTTACTTCTTCGTTGTGCTCAGGGATGAGTTTGGCGTGACGTCCTATGATAATAGCGTCTACGTCTTCGGGTATGTTTTGTTTTGCATGAGGTGTCATACAATCTAGACCACAATGCTCTATGTAGCTTTTGATAGGGTCATAAAAACCAGCATCAGAGCCTGTGACCTCCCATCCAGATTCTTGAAGAAGGCGAGCGACACCACTCATACCCTTGCCACAAAGTCCTATAAAGTGTGCTTTTTTTTGTTTATTTCTCATATATTAATATAATAGCATTTCTTTACTCATTGCAAGATAATATTCCTCAAGAGTATCAGTTGGTTTTCCTGTGATTTCTTTGTCTCCCAAAAGAACAGAAAGAGGGGAAAGCTCTTTGTTTTTAGGAAACATACCTGTTGTAAGAGACATAGTAGGTACAGAATCTAAATGAGGAATATTCAGAAGGGACATTTGCTCATATTTTTTCTTAAAATCAGTAAGATATTCTACTTGAGCAAAGCTTCCAAAACATTGAAAACCGTTGAGAAAAGAAAGGACGGTAAAGGTGAGAATAGTAGCAGGGCAGAGCTCTTGTGAGAGAAGTTTTTCTTTCAAGAAATCAGGAGCTAGTTTAATAGTAGTGTGCTTTGCATCGAGGCAGTATCCGTTTATATAGAGGCTTTCTTGCTTGTGGTATTTTTTAGATAAATAAGGTGTATAAAAAAAGTGAATATTCTCTCCGAAAATAGAGAGAAATTCATCTCGTACTTTTGTATTAAAAAGTATTTTATAGAGAGGGTGAGAAGGGTCATTTTTCTCTATAATCTTTAGTATATATTTTGTTACGACTCTATTGATATCAAAAATAATAATATCATCATTGTTGAATATACTTCTTTGGATGGAAGTTCGAGTTCTGTTGGCCCATGTTGTGTAGTCAGTATTGAGGATAGTCGGAAGGAGGAGAGTTTGAAGATCCTGAGGCATGGTAGATATTTTGTTCTGAATGCTTTCGTCAATAACTGCTGAGTAGACCAGAGCATCTTGAAGGCGTGATGGAATGAGGTTGTACGTTTCATCTTTGTAAATTAGTTTTCCAGCAGGGTGGGTTTTGTTTGAAAAAGGAACTCCAGAGAAAGATCCTGTAATATAAAAAGAATCTTTTGGTTTTCCTTGTATACTCATCCAATCAATACAAAACATACGAGGATAAGATATGAGGCTCGTATGAGGGGCAGTTTGGATGGTTCTGTAAGTTTCAAGGTCATCTAGTACCTTTAGTCTCGTCTCATCATCCCATAATTCTTCAGAAATCTGCTCAGAAAAGGCTTCTTTGAGCTCAGGTTCAAAATCAATCAAAGGACGATATTGGTAGAGTTTTTCAATGTATTCTTCAATGGTTAAAAGATAACTCTCTCTTATTGCTTGAGAGAGAACGTGCTTGTTATTTTTTTGTAGGGTTTGTAGTAACTCTTCCATATGTTTTACAGGCTCTATTATATCATAGGGTATAAATAAAGTAGTGTGTCGCACAATATATCTTTTGCGACATGGTATTATAAAAAAGAACAGCTAAACACGTTTAAGTGCTTAGCTGTTATTGCAATATAAGATTAAATTTCTTTACTAAAAGAATTAACTTCGTCTATGATTGTTTTTTTTAACAAATTGTTATTTATTCTAATACAGGCGTCATGACATCGAAAAGATAATGTATTTTCATTTTTTCTTTCTATGTCAAAAAGTAATGTTAATTCTACTAATGAATTCATGTTGTCTTTCTTGTGAACAAAAGCTACATGCGACCAACCACTCTTTTGAGTATTATCTGGTTTTTGACTACATATCTCTAAAGTATGTATATCTCCAAATGGTGACTTGATTGGTTCTTTAAGTAGCATGATAGCTACCGGTCTTTTCAATCCAGCTCGCCCTATTTCTTGGTTTATATAAACCAAGGCTTTTTGCTGAGAGTATTTTTGGATAATATCCAAAAACTCTTTATGGGATTCGCAATGCCAAGATAGATAATCAATCTTTAAATCATCTATGTCTTCTAAGACATCGATTAACTCTTTAATTTTATTAAAATTAAATGCATTCATTTTTACCTCCTTTTTTAAGTTTATAATTTACGATTTCAAAAATAGTATAGCATAATATAGTTCACGCAAAAAAATAAAAAGCCGAAAAGAAATGATCCTTAAGGCTTTTTTTATTGAGAATGATTATTTTATAACAGGTGTAGTAGTATATAAAAATTTATGTTCCTCTCCTGTTGATATATCTAATTCTATTAAAATACCATAATCTGTTTTGAACCTCTTTGTAAGTTCTCTCCAAAGTTTTTTTCTATACTGTGGGGATTTTCGAAAAAGACTCTTTTTCCAAAAAATTTTACCACAATTCACTTTGTTGTGTATGTTGCATGTAAGAATATAGAAATCAATGAATTCTATATTAAGAGATTTTGCAATTTGATAGAAATTTAGTCCACCAAAAAGATGTGCAAAAAGTTCTATATTGGTTAAATTGGTTAAATTTTTCATAATCACCTCCCTTTTTTATGTTAATTAATGTAAATGAACTACCATCATTATATCATAATATATAAATATGTACAAGAAATTACAATATTGTATAATTTTATGCTCCTGGTTTAAACATGTCGAGAGTAGTGAGAGGTAGGTAATCTAGCGGGTTCAAGTATGTAGCACCTGCAACTATGGGTGTCGTATAGTACTTTCCAGGACATCCTTTGCTTGGCCATGTTTGTACTGTAACTGAATCAGATGGAACTACCTTCAAGTCGAGATGTGGAGCTGTTGAATACCCTGTATTTCCACTAAATGCTATCAAGTCACCACGAGCTACTGTCTGTCCTGTTTTTGCAACATGTGAATTAAGATGGCTATAAATAGTAGAAAGTCCGTTGTTGTGCTCGACGAGAACCCATTTTCCGAAAGATGCTGCTTTGCAAGCAAGGTCTGTGTTTCCTGTTCCTTTTACTGTACCCGCTGCTACAGAATATACTTTGTCGTTATTTGCTCTAAAATCAATACCTGAGTGTTTTCCTGAAAATTTACCTTTTCTATATCCGTAAAGAGCAATGGAACTCGAAGTAAGTCCAAAGTTTTGGGTAATATACACATAGTCGAGTGGCCACGCTAGTGTTCCGTGTCCTTCTTGAGGTAGTGAACTTGGATTGAGGACGTATTCGAGCTGTGATTCAAGATCAAAGAGATCTTTCTCAAATAAAGCTTGTTGTTCTTTCTTTTGGTCAATAAGAGATTTGTACGTGCTTTCTTGATTTTTTGTCTCTGTTAGGATGGTTGCTTTTTCTTTTTTTGTTACAAGGACAGCATTTTTCTCTCCATCAAGCTCTTCTTTGAGTCCTACTAGTTTACTTTTTTCTGTGTCTTTTTCTAGTCTAGAAACAAGAAGTGTTTCCTTGAACACCTCGAGAGTTTCAGTATAGTCCTGAACTTTTTTATTAAGAGATATAGTCTCGTCAATATCTCTCCATACTTCCGAAAGACTATCTTTCTGCATGAGTGTTTCTAAAAAAGAAATATTGTCTGCCTCATGTATTTTACGAAGTGAGCGCGCTAAAATGATTTTGTTTCTACGTACTCTTTCTTTTGTTGTTTGTATATCGTTGTCTATTTTTTGTATAGTTGTATCTGTTTTCTTTATCTTTGAACTTGTTGCATTAATACTACTTTTTATTTTATTCTCTGTAGTAATGAGGTTGTTGATTGCCTTTTGGAGCGTATTTTTTTGAGAAGAGGTTTGGTTGAGTTTTTGTTGATATTCTTGTATTTCATCCTCAATGCGTTCTATTTCTCTATTTTGTTCCTCAATCTTATTTTGTAAGTCATTTGCATTTTGAGCATAGGTAATAAAAGGACTTATTCCCAAGAGTATAATAGAAAAAACTAATACATTTCGATATCTCATGTGATGTATTATAACATTTTTAAAAAAGAGTACCTGTTAGTTTTTCAGAGTCTCAAGTGCGTTTTTAATATAAACAAGAGAGAGTTCAACTCCTAATAGCTCTATAAGAGTAAAAGGATCAGGAGACCTGTCTTTTCCAGATAAGGCAAAACGCAGTGGCCACAAGACATCACCGGTGCCTACTTCTTCCGCATAAGGAAATATAACTTCTTTAATGCTAGTAGAGTCTTCGTCACCACCATATGATGATAATATTTCGATTACTTTTTGTAGATGAATGAGAGTGTGTTCTTTGTCTGATTTTTTCCAGACTAATTTTTCTGGCTCATTATAAGATGGCTCTTTGAAAAGATATTCAAAGTCCCCCTCTTTGAGTAGCTCTGTAATCTCGTTACCCTTGTGGACTCGTTCCAAAAGAAGAGAAATAATAGTTTCACTTTTAGGATGCGTGAAGATATTTTCAGGAATGTATCTTTGGAGATAAATATCACGCGCTTCTTTATCTAAGAGAGCAATATGTTCTTTGTTAAACCAATCAAGTTTTTCTTTATTGAAAACTCCCCCACTCTTTTGAACACCATCGAGAGTAAATGCTCCTATGAGCTCATCGAGAGTAAAGACTTCTTTTTCTCCTCCTGGGTTCCATCCAATAAGAGCAAGAAAATTTACTAGTGCATTTGGTAGATATCCTTCTTCTTTAAATTCCATAACATTAGTTGCTCCATGTCTCTTAGAGAGCTTTGATTTATCTGGTGCTAGAACGATAGGTATGTGAGCATAAATAGGCTCTGTGGCACCGAGAGCTCTTCCTATGAGTATTTGACGTGGAGTATTGGCAAGGTGTTCTTGTGCGCGTATGACATGTGTCACATTCATAAGGAAATCATCCACTACTACTACGAAGTGATAGAGAGGAAGGTCTTTTGAACGAGCTATAACAAAGTCACCAAGATCAGTCGTGTTGTATGTAATATCCCCCAAGATAGCATCATTGAACGTTACATCTGTGTTTGGATTTTTGAAACGTATTACTTTGCCTTCCCCACTCGTAGAATCCTCTGCTTCATAGGCAGTTCCATTATCAAGGAGTTTTTGGAGTTGTTCTTTATAGATATCAAGTCTGTCACTCTGTCTGTAGAATTCATCATACGATAAACCAAGCCATTCAAATGACTCGAGAATATTTAGTTCAAATTCTTCTTTTGATCGCTCTTTGTCAGTATCTTCGCTGCGAAGAATAAATGTGCCTCCGTTGTGACGAGCAAAGAGAAAATTAAAAAGAGCTGTACGAGCAGACCCTACATGAAAATTTCCTGTAGGAGATGGAGCAAAACGAGTAACTATTTTTTTTGTTTCAGACATATAATATTGAGTATAGGTTAAAAATGAATAATGTAAACTAGTTACTATGTTCGTGTGCAATAGTCATGAGCTCTTGTGCTATTACTATTCCTGCATCGCGTCTCGCAAATCCTTGTGCACTTTCTTTCATTTCATTTTGTATTTTTTCGTCAGAAAGTATTTCTTTTATCGCATGAACGAGTAGGGTGTTTGAAAGATTAAGCTCCTCTATGACATGTGCAGCTCCTATTCGTGCGTAATGATAGGCATTTTTGCGCTGATGATCACCGTTGCTATTTGTAATAGGTATCAATATGCAAGGCAATTCAAAGAGAGATATATTTGCGATAGAAGTTGCACCTGCTCGAGATACAACAAGGTCAGTCACACCTGCTGCCATTTTAAACGCGAGTTCATTTAAGAATCCCACGACATGGTATCTGCTTTTATATGCAGAATTTTCAAGAGTGATATCTGAGATATTAGTATATTCTTCTTCATTTTTGCTACCAACCTGATGAATGATCTGCATCGTAGGCAAGAGTTCTTTAACACTCGAAAGTATTACTTCATTGATTTGTTGAGCTCCTGAGGATCCTCCTAATATTAAAAGAGTTGGTACTCCTTGTTCAAGGTTGAGATATTCATGACTACCTTCCTTTTCTTTATGCCAAAGATTTTCACGAACAGGTATTCCTGTCCAGGCGACTTTTTCTTCTGAGAAATATGCCGCCGCTTCAGGATACCCAAGAGCAATACGTCGTGCAAATGATCCCGTAAAACGACTCACACGCCCTGGGATGGTGTCAGAATCATGCATTACTACTGGTATCCGTAGTAGTCGAGCTGCAAAAACAACAGGAAACGCAGGATATCCTCCTTTGCTAAATATAACATCAGGATATATGGACCAAAGCGTAAAAATAGACTGGAAGACACCAAGAGCTGTTTTGAATAAATCAAAAAAGTTTTGTATAGAAAAGTAAGTGCGAAGTTTTCCTGCTGATATTTTGCGGAACTCTATGCCATTTTCAAAAAGAGCCTCACTGTCGTATGGACTGTTTGATAAAAAGTAAAAGTTTCTTTCTTCTATCTTCTGCTTGTCTGCTTCTTTGTGAAGCTGTTCGGCAATAGCGATGATTGGGTAGAAATGACCTCCTGTTCCTCCTCCTGTGAATACTATTTTCATATTATATCTTTCGTTTACTAGGTTGATAATTTGTCTTTGTCTTTGCCTTTGTCTTTTTTTCTTCAGGATTGATTTGTTCTGGGATGGTACGAATGAAAGATGCTTGTGACATGTCACTGTATCTTGAGATATTGAAAACAATACCTATCATAATCATTGTGATAAAAAGAGATGTTCCTCCGTGGGAAAAGAATACGAGAGGAACTCCCGTGAGAGGAAACACTCCTGTGAGAGAAGCAATATTAAGAAAAGATTGCCCTGTTAAAAGTATAACAACTCCAGCAGTAAAAAGTCTACCAAATTCATCAGGTGCATGCATCGAGATTCTCATACCTCTCAAGAAAAACATTATAAAAAGAATTACTACCGCACTTGTACCAAGAAATCCCATCTCCTCTCCTAATACTGCGAAGATAGAGTCACCTTGGGCCTCTGGTAGATATCCAAATTTCTGAACACTTTTACCAAAACCTCGACCGAAAATACCTCCCGACCCAATAGCTATAAAAGATTGTTGTACTTGATATGAGGCTCCTGTGGGGTCGTTGTTTGGATTTCTGAAAGTATCTATTCGACTTTTAAGATAAGGTGTTGTGCTTGCAAGTATGATAAAACCAGTCATGCATATGACGGCGACCACTGCTATTTTCTTCCAAGAAAATCCAGATATAAAAAGAAGTGAGAGCGTCGTAAGAGTGATAAGTATGAGGCTCTTTGTGTCAGGCTGAGAGAGAAGTAGTCCAGCAATCAGAGTAAGTCCTATGACTAAAGGCAAGATAGAAAAACGCATATCGTCTCTCTTGTGACCTATCCAAGAGAGCCATGCAGACCAATAGAGAAGCGTGGAAAATTTTAGAAATTCTGCAGGCTGAAGAGAGATAGGACCGAGAGATATCCATCTTTGAGCACCTCCGTGAGAAAACCCAAGTCCTGGAATAAAAACAGTAACAGTAAGAAGTAGTCCAAATATAAATATCCAAAAAGATAGATTGCGAATAACATGATAATGCAATCGAGAGAGTCCATATGCTACGAGTCCACCAAGACCTACTCCAAGGATGAGTTGATTGAAAAGAACACTTCTAAAAAGCCGAGGATCATCTTCTAAGAGAGAGAGCGATGCTGAGACAAAAACCAAAATACCTGATCCTAGTAAGGTAATGACTATCCAAAGAAATACTTTATCAATCTTATGTTTCTTTAATGAAGACATAGAGGGTTACGATATGAGAGCTATAATAGTACCCAACATAGAGCTTGCAACTGAAAAGACCCAATATCTCATTGTTATTTTTTCACGAGACCATCCAAGAGCTTGAAAATGATGATGAAGAGGCGCTACCAAGAATACCTTTTTTTTAAAAAACTTTTTACTTATCATTTGTATGATACCTGAAGCTGAGGTGAGAGTAAGAGGAAGAGCGATAAGAGGAAGAAGTAATACACTATCAGTAAGAAAGGCAATCACAGCAAGAGTAAGAGTAAGAGGAAGCATGCCCGTTTCCCCCATCCAAAATCGCGCAGGAGGAATATTGAACCAGAGAAATGCGAGCAATGCACCTGAAATAAGCATACATAATGCCGCTATGTCTATTTGATTGTTGAAAAAGGCAATGACAGCAAAACTCGCGAAGCTTGTCGAGAGGACTCCCCCAGCAAGTCCATCTATGCCGTCGATAATACTTGTAGAAAATGTTGCAAGCATAACAAGAGCCACAAAAGGAATAATCAGTATGCCTAGATGTAATACTCCATCAAAAGGAACCGATATAGATACAAAGTTTAATTTACTAAAAAACCACCATCCCACAAGAAGTCCTACGACGCATACTGTTCCTATTTTGAGATATCGATATGAGAGAGCGTCATTTGCGTACTTTCCTTTTCCTCGTATCTGCAAGAGGTCATCAAAAAGACCCACAAAAGACATACCAAAAAACAAAGCAAGAGGTATGAGAGTTTGCCCTCGTGAGATAAATTGGAATTTACTAGCAAGCTCGCTCGGAGATACAAGTGAAAATACAAAAAGCAATGCTGTGGTGATAAATACACTGAGCCATATGATCATTCCTCCTACCCTTGGAGTAGATGTTTCTTCTTTTTCATTATGAATAGAATGAAAAATCTCGTTTGAGGTTGTCTCTGTATTACTTCGTGAATTCTTCTTCCACATTTTATGTTTATAAAACATGTGAGAGAGATAGGGTGTGATAAAAATACCAACAGTAAATGCAATAAAAGCAGGGAGAAGTATTTTCAATGTGTCGAGATAAGGTGTCATATATAAGAAAAGTATATCACAACTTTTCTTATAGTATCCTGTGGGTTTTTATCCTCGAACTTCGCTCGAAGTTTCTTTTACTATGTCTGAAGTGTTAGGAGCTATAAGTGAGAAAAACAACAACACACCTACAAGCAGAACTATCATAGGAAAGAGTGTCTCCATAGATCTATTATGTAATTGTTTATTGTTTGTCTTCATACACTATAGAAGACGTAGCCTGTCGAGAAATATTACAGAGTACTATTGATATATTTCTCATACAGATACCATGCGTCAGAGAAACGCTCATTGAATGTCGATCCTAGTATGACAATACTTGCTCCATTTTCAAAAAGAAGAACAAGGTTTCCTCCTGATTCGTCAGTATAGCCAGTTTTACTCAGAGTGAGGCTTTTAAAATTCTCAACGATTGGGTTTGTATTTTCAAAGCTCAAATCTCTGATATTTAAAATATTTTTTGTACTCACTTTCGCTATTTCTGGATAGTTGAAAGCAAATACTCTCATGGTGGTATCAATATCTTTTGCATTTCCAAATACTGCGGCTCGAGATTCCATATCAAGACCAGTGTTATTGGATGTAAAAAAAGATGATAAAGACAGTTCTCGTAGTATTAAATTATATGAGGCTGTAAAAACATCTTCTTCTGTGTTTTCTCGAAGTGCATATATTGCATCATTGCTCGAATGATGTAGGGCAAGCGTGGAAAGTTCTTCTTTTGTGTAAGTATCACCTTCTCTCAATCTACTGTCGCCTTTTTCACGTACTGCATCTCTCGAAATAGTAATAGTGTCCTTAGTATATGGAAGAACAGTAAGTAATGTAAAAGGTTTTATGAGTGACGCCAGTGGATATGGTGTGTTTGAATTTTTTTCTGACACTACTTTTTTTCCATCAAATACATACCAGCTCGTAGCAAGAATGTTTTCAGTGTGCGAGATTTCAAAATCCTCTTTTACTTCTTCTGCAATATTGCGAGAAATTGAAGAAAAATCAGCAAAAAGAAATACACCCAGAAGAACAACTCCGAGTAGGTATCTTAGAAGTTCAAAATCTTTTTGATGTAATGTATTTTCCAGTAATAACTTATTATTCTTCTGAGGCATCTTCTTTCTGTGCTATTTCTTCGTAATTGTGAAATTTGTCTTGTATGATCTTTATATCAGGTAACTCGTCTATAGATGACAGTCCAAGATACGAAAGCGCATCTGGTGTTGCTGTATAGGTGTACATTCTCTTGTCTTCTGGATGTATGTGACGCTCAATCAATCCTCGTATGAGTAATGTCCTGATGGTTTGAGTAGAATTAACCCCTCGAATGTAGTCCACTTCACCTTTTGAAGCGCCTTCATTGTAGAGAATGATTGCAAATGTTTCTATTGTTGCAGGAGTGAGAGGTGCGTTCATGTCTGCATCGAGAAGTCCTTGTGTCATTTCACTCAAGAGTGGATTTGTACTAAGATAATATCCTCGAGTATGTTCTACAAGGCCAATACCTCTCCCAGATAGACTTTCTTTTAGTGTATTTAATCCCACGAGTAGTTCTTCTTCAGGAATATTAAAAAAAGCAATAAGTGATTTTAGGCTTACTGGTTCACTTTTTATAAAAAGATATGCTTCTATTTGGTGTTCTATATTCATAGTGTTTAGATTATATATTATTACTCAATGGTTTCCAGTCTAATATCTTCAAAGAGATTATTTTGAGATACAGAAAGTATACCCACTCGAACGAGCTCCAACAATGCAAGAAAGCTCACTACCTGGTTATGTCGATGTTCTTTTTCATGCTTCTCCCCTCTTTTAATTTCACTAAAAGACGAGAAATTCATTACTCCAGATTTTGTAATCCGTGAGTGAAGGTCATTCATCATGTCTTCTAGGCTCATGACCTTACGCAGTACTACATGTTTTTTCTTTTCAAGCTCTTTCGGAAAACGTTCTATTATAGACCTGAGTGCTGTTGTAATATTGGAGAGTGATAATGTAGCATGGGGAGAAAAGATGATGCGCTCCTCTTTGTACATATTTCCCCTGCTTGTTTTCATTCCTTTGTCCATATGCTCCTTTAGAATATCGGTTGCTTCTTGCATTATTTTATACTGAAACAATCTTTTCTTTAATGTTTCAATATCTTGCTCTTCACCCTTGGAAAGTTCTAATTTAGGAAAAAGAGATTTTGATTTTATGAGAATGAGAGTGGAACATACAGTGATAAACATACTCATATCCTCCAAAGTAGAATGTTCTATCTGTTGTATGCAAGATAGATATTCATCAGTAATAGAAGCGAGAGTAACATCATTTATGAAAAGCTTTCTCTTTTCGACAAGGTCGAGCAGAAGAGCAAAAGGCCCTTCAAAAATTTCTGTTTGTAGATGATACGACATGCGTGAAGTATATCATATAATAAAATCCCCGAGCTTCGCTCAGGGATTTGCCAGTTTAGACTTTAAGACATATATAAAAGAAAAAAAGCCCTTCGCTACGCGAAGGGCTTCCATTTGTGAGATTTTTTAAGTTTAACCAATTTCCTCTTCCAAGCTATCTTTCTCTTTCTTCTTCGAAAGTTTTTTCATAGCGTATTTCCATGAAATATAATTACCTATAAAATAGAGAGTAGCAATATAAATAGGAATTGAAATATATGAAAGAAAATTATTATTTACTACAGATAAACAGTTTGTTATGTGGAATACTCCACATGTAAATAAAATTGATGAGATATTGCTTTTATCCAGAGTTGATTTCAGAAAAAATTGTCCTAAACATAACGCTACAATAAAAATTAATAGAACAAGCACCTTTGAAAATACATCAAAAACAAGAAATTCTTCATAGTATGGAAATAAAAAACAATCTAAATAGTACAGGATCAAGATAGTAAGGAATTGAAGAAATATGAGAATAAAAAACTTGTTATCATTAATAGAGAAATAGTCTCCAAGTGATACTGTGGTTCGTTGACTCTTCGATTTATCTTCAAAGCTATAGTATAAGAGACAGAGAATCGCAATTAGTATTAGTGTTGTCCACCAATTCCATAAATATTCATCTCGAATAAACTCTTCTTTTATATCCTTTTTAGTATGCGTCACCTTAGTTCGCTGTGTTGCACTCATAAAGAGATATATCGGGTGTATTATTTCGGTTGTATCATCTTTTATGTATGATACTTCATTAAGCAAACCTCTCTCAAGAGAGTCAGACTGTTCCCATGATATATTTTCTCTAAAAGGCACGATATCTCTCCTTGATTTTGTGAGAGAATACAGATATTCAAGTTTGTGAAAGTATTCATCGTTTGCATTTTCAATTGCTTTTTCACTTTCTACAACACTAATAGTGCGTATATGTAGTGAATCACTTACTGCATATGTCGTGTCTATCTTTTCAGACTTTACAACATCAATATTGAAATTAGGCTGTGCTTGTGCATAAAATGCACACATGCACACTACCAAGAATACTAATTTTTTCATTGTTTCTGGGGGTTTTAATTAAACAATTTTAAAAGAAATTTATATATATAATATATTATATAATATATTTTGTCAATACAATACGCTTGCTATTTTACAATATTAATGTTACAATATCTTTGAATCATAAATCATAAAACATAAAATCATGAAAAAATTAGTTCTTTTAATTACAATATGTTTGTTTTATACAAGTATATTCAGTCAAACAATGTTTAAAGTGGAAAATTTCAACTATTTTGACTATGGAAATAGTGACAATTTCAAAGCTGTCGCTAATATCTATGCTCAGAAGAAAATTTCTGACAAAATCAGCGTTTATAGTTTCTTCGCTGTAAATAAAGTTTGGGGAGAAGGTTTTCTTGGAGTAAAATACTCTCCTTTTAAAAAACTATCTCTTGCATTTGGTGCTGGGATGGAGAGTCATGAAGATTTATGGCGAACCAATCATAGCGTATTTGTTGGAGATGATAAAATTTCCTTATTTTACTATGGAGAAATAGGATCAAGTGGTAATTGGTTTAGTATAGAAGCCAAATATCGAATCACTAATCCGACTAAATCCACAAAGTTAAAAATCGGAGTGTTAGCAAGAAAATATTTTGGTGTTGGTCCTCGATTGGATATTTATACCAAATCTGGTCTATACTTCTGGACTTGTCCTGTTCAATACGATTGGCTTTCTCAAGAAAGCCAAAAAATAGTAAACGTATCAGCAATAGGGATGAAATTTTGAACTTTAAACATTAAATGCCACTCTGTTAGATAAACAGGTGGCATTTTTTTTATTTCTTTTTTAGTCCTAGTTCATCGAGTTGTTCATCTGTTATCTCGCTCGGTGCATTCATGAGAGGATCTTTTCCTTCTCCTGTTTTTGGAAAAGCTATCACTTCTCGAATATTTGGTTCGTTTTGAAGAATCATCATGAGTCTATCAAAACCCCATGCGACACCTCCGTGAGGAGGACATCCACTCGCAAGAGCTCGGAGCATATGCCCAAAGTTGTCTTCTACTTTTTCTTCACTATGTCCAAGTGTCTTGAGTATACCTCGCAATACTGCTGGATCGTGAGCCCTGATACTTCCACCTCCTATTTCAAATCCATTGAGCGCGATATCATACTGCGCTGCAATGATGTTTTCTGTATTAGTCCCCTCCTGTAAGTCATTTACAAATTCTGGTTTTGAGAGAGAAAATGGATTGTGTGTAAAAGTCCATTCTCCTGTTGCTTGCGGGTCGTCAGAAGTAGATGTCTTTTCAAAGAAAGGAAAGTCAACAACCCAACAAAAAGCGAGCTCGTTTTCATCTTCTTTGTTTTCTCGTAGGTCTGGTCGGTCGTTTCCGTATTTCTCCATTGCATCTTTGTATGAAATACGCGGAAATGGTATCTGAGAGATTTTCTTTTCTGGATAAAGTGTTTTTACTATATGAATGAGAAGCTCTTCGTTGAGGGATATGATATCTTCCTCAGTAACAAAGCTCATCTCCATATCGAGCTGAGTAAACTCTGGTTGTCGGTCACCCCGCAAGTCTTCGTCTCTCATACATCGTGCAAATTGAAAATACTTTTCTACCCCACTTGCCATAAGTATTTGTTTGTATTGTTGAGGACTTTGAGGAAGAGCATATACTTTTCCAGGAGAAAGTCGTGAGGGTACTATAAAGTCACGCGCGCCCTCTGGTGTACTTTTTGTAAAAAGAGGTGTTTCTATCTCAGAGAAATTTTGCTCAAAAAGAAAATCGCGAACGAGCTTTGAGACTTTACTTCTCATGTGCATATTTCGTGCCATACGTTCTGTACGAAGGTCGATGTATCTGTTTTGAAGACGTACTTCTTCGTTGATACCTATGGAATCATTGTCTACTTCGATAACAGGAGTTTCTGCAGTATTGAGAACTGATATACCTGTGACTTCTATTTCAATATCTCCATTTTGCCCTTCTACTATCTGTCGTTCTGGTCGAGCATTGACAATACCTTCTACTCTCACTACATATTCTGGTCGAATATCTTTTGCCACTTCTAGTGCTTCGGTGTGATTTGGTAGTACTACTCCCTGGACGATACCACTAGCATCACGAAAATCAAAAAACACCATTTTCCCTTGATCTCTTCGTACGTGTATCCATCCTGATATAGATACTGTTTCTCCTTTTCTTGCTGACAAGTCAGCTATCATTATTCTTTCTTTCATAAAGTCTATAGTATCAGACTATTGTAAAAGTAAAAGAGGATATTATAACCCCACTTTTTCTCGAATAATATTCATTCTTTCTTCAAACTTCTTTTTCATTTTTGATTCACCTGTGTGAAGTATGTCTGCAATATAGTCAGGCTTTTTTTCAAATTCAGCTCGCCTTTCTTTCATCTCGCTAAAATATGTTTTCATGTTTTCAAAAAGTATTTTCTTGCTTTCTCCATATCCGAGACCTCCCTCTTCATATCCTTTTTGTAACTGCTCGAGCTGCTGAGTGGGAGTGATGAGTCTGTGGAGTGCAAAGACATTGCACTCATCAGGATTCTTCTTGTCTTCAGGATTTTTACTATCAGTCACTATCTTTTTGATAGATTTTTCTATCTCTTTTTCATCTCCGAAAAGAGAAATAGTATTTCCGTATGATTTGCTCATTTTCTGTCCGTCGATTCCTGGTACAGTAGCTACTGTTTCTGGTATAAATTCTTCTGGAATCTTGAAAGTATCTCCATATGTTGCGTTGAATTTTTCTGCAATATCACGAGCGATTTCAACATGCTGTCTTTGATCTTGTCCTACAGGAACAATATCTGCATTAGGAAGAAGCATGTCAGCCGCCATAAGAACAGGATATTGGAAGAGGCCCACAGAAGGAGTAATGCCTTTTGCTACTTTGTCTTTGTATGAGTGAGCTCGAGAAAGATATGGAACAGTCGTGAGGCAGTCTAGAATCCATGTAAGCTCATGAAGTTCGGTGAGACCTGTCTGCCTGTAGAGTGTTACTTTTTCTGGATCAAGTCCGATAGCAAGATAGTCCAGCACGACATCGTGAGTCATTCTTCGCAAAGCTTCTGGATCTGAGATAGTTGTCATAGCATGATATGTCGCCACGAAAATATAGCTCTCGTATGTATCTTGAAAGTCTACAAACTGTTTCATTGCACCAAAATAGTTTCCGATATGTGGTGTTCCTGAAGGTTGTATTCCTGAAAGTAAAATCTTTTTCATGTGATGATTGTAGCATATTTGATATGTTTTGTTTATAGGTTTTATTATATAAAGTATTGACTTTATTATTTATATATGTTAATATTTTATTAAATCTTATAAAAAAATAATTATGAGCTGTACTTTAGAGGTAATTAATTTCAAGGTAGTTGAAGAGATTCTAAAAGATATTGAGAAAAATATTAAAAAATTTCCACAAAATCAAGAACTTCTCTTGTCTGAAAAACACTTACTATCAGGTGAATTTACGATTAAAGAGTATCTTTCAGAGATACATAAATCTTTAATTGAATGTAAAAATAAAAAAATAGAGATTTGTAGTATGCAGCAAAGGATATATAAAATATTATACTTTAGCCATGCTTAAAAACTTAGAAAGCCTTGTTTGATATTTATATCAAGTAAGGCTTTTATTATTTTATACAGACTTGTCCACCTCTTTTTCAAAAACTCATATTTTTAGTTTTTTATAATATGTTATATTTCTTTACATGGTAAACAAAGTAAATCGAATTCCCCCACAGAACCTCGACGCAGAGAAAGCTATCCTCGGATCTATTATGGTTCGTAAAAATGCTCTGTATGAGATAGAAGACCTTCTGGTAAGTGAAAGTTTCTACGCTCATAAACACAGCGTCATCTTTGAGGCGATGAAAGAACTTTCAAAAGCTGGAGAGCCTATCGACCTTCTTTCTGTCTCTACAAAACTCGAAAACATGAAAACTCTTGCAGATGTTGGAGGACGAGCATACATAGCAGAACTTGCAGGAGAGATACCTGCCTCTGCAAATGTTCGCTACTATGCAGAACTCATACAGCGAAATGCAATACTTCGAGGACTTATAGATACAGGAGAGTATATCGCAGAACTTGGTTTTTCTGAAAACACTGACACTATATGGGATACTCTTGAGAAAGTTGAAACAAAAGTTTTTAGCAGCCTCAAAGCTCCTCAATCTCTCAAATTCATATCTATTAAAGACACCCTTTCTGATGCATGGGAGCGAATAGAGAGACTACATGAAGATAAAGGAGCACTACGTGGAGTTCCTACTGGATTCCGTGATCTTGACAACATACTGGCTGGTTTACAAAACTCAGACCTTATTATTCTAGCTGCGAGACCTTCCGTTGGTAAAACGACTCTGGCTCTTGATATCGCGCGTAGAGTAGCTCTTGATCACAATAAGGGCGTAGGTATCTTTTCGCTTGAAATGTCCTCAGATCAGCTTGTAGACCGTATGCTTGCCGCAGAATCACGGGTGAATGCTTGGAAATTGCGTACTGGTAAGCTCGATAAACAAGAAGACTTCCAAAAAATACAAAAAACTCTCGATAAGCTTTCAAAAGCTCCTATCTATATTGACGATACTCCAGGAAACTCAATCGCACGAATGCGATCTGTGGCACGTAGACTTGCTCTTGAAAAAGGTCTTGGTCTGATTGTGATTGATTACCTTCAGCTCATGACTACAGCTCAGAGGCACGACTCTATGGTAAACCAAGTGACAGAAATATCTCGCTCACTCAAAGGACTCGCTCGTGAACTCAATGTACCTGTGCTTGCCCTCTCTCAGCTCTCTCGTGCTGTCGAAGCTCGCGGAGGAAAGCCAAGGCTTTCCGACCTTCGTGACTCAGGGTCTATTGAGCAGGATGCAGATGTCGTTATGTTTATTCACAGAGAAGATAGATACAAAGAAAAAGAAGAAAAGACTTTCATAGCTGAGATTATGATTGAAAAACATCGTAATGGTCCTATAGGTCAAATAGAACTCTTCTTTGACGAAAAGAAAGGTACTTTCGTAGATATAGATCATTCAAACATGGATGATGCTTTTGCTGGATTCTCAAGCCCTACGGATGCGGACGTGCCTATGGAAATACCTGATGATTTTGATAGTTTTTAAATGAATAAAATAGAATAGAAAAGCTTGACAAAAAAAATGAACCTGATATACTTTCTAAGAAGTCCAGATTGGAGACGTATTAAGGTAATTTAGCTTTAAACGATCGAAGAATGGCAGACATATGTACATTCACATTTATTTAAAAAAATCAGAAGAGTTGGAAGAAATAACTACAAATCATTCAGGCACAGTTAGAAAATTTCAAGGTAGAGATGTTTTCGATTATGACAGCGCCCCTTTTCTTAAGGGCAATAGAGATATTGTAATCTTAAATCAAGATGTTTCTTTGAAAAAATTTTTTCTCAAAGCAACATGTTGGATTGGTTTAGATATTCGGAGTCTAAATGGCTCAAAGATATGTTTTCGACAACACGGTGAATATCGCCTTGGTGATGCGATTGGAATTTTAACTCCTACTAGCAAGACAGGCCCTTACCAGTTGGAAATGGAAACATATTCCTGGGAAGGAATTGCTGACATGGAAGCTTTGAAAAAAAAGATATGGGCTGGAACGATCTCTCCATATATAGTATATGGAAAAGATCAAACTTTGACAATTTGTCAAAGATTTCTTCTTGCTCCTGGCAATAATGAATAAAAAGATTTAATTAAAAATCTTTTTATTCATAAAGCATCCTACTATCACTTCATGTGAAGAGGATGCTTTTTTTATACATCTAAAAATGCAAGTGACTTGCATTTTCAAGATAAAAAATGAATCTTTTAATCTTATTAAAGATTAACCTTAATAAGACGACCTTAACAAGATTTACAGAGATATTATAAACAGAAAAAACACATCCTTTCGGATGTGTTTTTTATAGGTTTAAATTTATGTAAAATTATTTTTCGTCTTCAGTTTCTGCTGCTGGTTTTTTACCAGAAACTTCAATAGATGCAAGAGCATCTTCTGTAGACATAGTCTCTTCATCATCAGCAATGTCTGTCACTGTTGCAATAGAAGCGATTACAATGTCTTCGTCCTCTCCTACTATGAGAGTACATCCAGTAGGGAGTACAATGTCTTTCGCAATAAACACACTATCAAGAGTATCCATACCTGAAACATCTACTGCTATTTCACGTGGAAGATTTACGGGTAGTCCTTCTATAGTAAGAGCATGAGTAACCTTTATAAGCTTACCTTGTCCGTTCTTAGTAATAGGAGCAACACCTTCAAATACGATATCAATGTCTACTGTTGCTTTGATGTTCATATCAATAGCAAGGAAATCAACATGAATAATACGTCCTGAAACAGGATCATTACTCACCTCGTGAATAAGTACGTGATAAGTCTTACCATCAAGAGAAAGCTCAGTAGTAGCTGTACCCTCTTCGTTTGTAAGTGCTTTAAGGAAATCTTTTCCTACTATTGAAATAGAAGTAGATTCTATTCCTGCTCCATATATTACAGCAGGTAAAATACCTTCTGATCGTAGAGACTGTGTATTTTTTGGTTTTCGTATTTGTGCTTCTAGTATCATAGTAGTATCTTTAAAATTAAAATATTAACGTTTACTCCATTGTTTCTTAGCACGAGCAGACTGGGCATTACCGAATTTGCGTCGTTCTTTACTTCGTGGATCACGCTTTAGGAAACCAAGAGCTTTGAGCTCTCCACGTAGTTCTTCGTTGAATTTTACAAGCGCTCGAGATATACCATGACGTACTGCTTCTGCTTGTGAATTAATACCACCTCCGAGAACCTTTGCTGAAACATTAAACTTTTGTTCAACTTTGATTTTTGAAAATGGGTCATGAAGTTTTCGCAGTAAATCTTCTACAGGAAAATACTCAGCACCCTTCTTTCCATTTACAGAAAGATCTTCTTTTGTAGCTGGAGTAATACGTACTCGTGCAGTCGAAGTTTTTCGACGTCCTACTGCTTCTATGTATTTGTTTTTATTATCTGACATATATTATTTTGATACATTTACTTGCAAGAACTTCATTCGACGCGCACGAAGTTTGTTTGAAGGAAGCATTCCGTAAACAGCTTTTTTTACTACTTCTTCATATCCTTTCTTATCAATAATCTTTTCCATTGGAATCTTTTTGAGACCTCCTGGATATCCAGAA
Organism: Flavobacteriaceae bacterium; assembly: GCA_047614005.1. GTDB lineage: Bacteria > Patescibacteriota > Minisyncoccia > Phycocordibacterales > UBA1006 > JBLHIK01. The sequence goes on from JBLHIK010000006.1 coordinate 19,618, forward strand.
AAACGAGAATATGTTTTTTCTTTTTCTTTCTTTCCTGTTATGTTGAGCTTGTCTGCATTGTCTATTACTACATGACGAGAAACAACGCTGTTTGCACTGTAGTCAGGCATATCTTTTCCAAGGAGTACAAAAGCAGCGTCACTTGCTACGCGACCGAGACTCTTACCTTCTGCATCTATTCTGTGAGATTCTTTCATAATATTTATTATAGTAATTCTATTATTGCAATAGGAGCATTATCACCTCCTCTGTTGTGTGACTTTGTGATACGTGTATATCCTCCTTCTTGTTCTTTATACTTAGGAGCAATTTCTTCAATAAGCTTTTTAACAATAATCTTATTGTTCATAAGACGTGAAGCTAAAAGACGTGAAGTTACAAATCCTGCATTCTTCGCTCGAGTAATAAATTTCTCTACGTATGGTCGAAGTTCTTTTGCTTTTGCTTCTGTTGTAGAAATGCGTCCGTGGTCGAACAAAGAGATTGCTAAATTGCACATAAGAGCTTTTCTCTGTTTCGTTACTCGTCCAAACTTTCTTCCTTTTTTTAAGTGTCGCATATTTAATATAAATCTTATCTAAATTACAAAAAGCAATCTAGCACATTTAGTCCTTAAGTACAATACCAAATTCTGATACTGCTCTTTTAATCTCTTGTAGACCTTTATCCCCCATACCTTCGAGGTTTAAAATATCTTCTTTACTCTTTTGAGCAAGACCTCCGACCGTACGAATACCAGCGCTATCAAGTACGTTTAAAGTACGTGTAGAGAGGTTGTTGAGTGAGTCTACTCGCGTTTTCATCACCTCTGTCATACCATCAGTATCCTCTTCTGACTCTCCAGACTCAAGAGTAGTATTTTCTCCCTCAGTAGAAGCTGATGGTCGAATATGTTTCTCGTCTTGCCCTTTTAAAGTAAGTTCATCAAGACCAGAATAACCGAAAATTGCTTGCAATTGATCAATCATAATCTCAAGAGCACGTCCTAGTGCAGCACGTGGTTCAATACTACCATCTGTTTCAATTTTAATACGTAGACGATTGTGGTTTGTTTTATCACCAACACGCATATTTTCTACTTCATATGATACTCGTCGAATAGGAGTAAATACAGCATCAAGTGCAATCATACCAATATCAATTCGTTCTTTTGCAATAGCATCTTTTGAAACATAACCAAGACCTTTTTCAATAGTCATCTCTATGTTGAGCTTTGTGCCTTTTTTTGTAACTTCGCAAATGTATTGATCTTTGTTAAGTACTTCAACTTGACCAGAAATTTCAATATCTGCTGCTGTTACTATCTTAGCAGTATCCACAGAAAGTGTTACTGTTTGAGGTTCGTCAGTGAGTAATTTAAATCGTACATTACGAAGATTCAAAATCATTACAATAACATCTTCCTTTATGCCTTCTTTTGCAACAAATTCATGATCAACTCCTTCTATTTTAAGTGCAGTAATAGCCGCACCTGGAAGAGAAGATAGGATAATACGACGAAGAGAGTTTCCTAGAGTATGACCATACCCTGGATAGAGATTTTCAATCTCGTATACTCCACTTACTCCTTCTTCGCTAACAATTTTTGGTTTTGATGGTAAAAGAATATCTGTGTTTTGCATAAATAGTACAAATTAGATTAATAAACGCGCTTATAACTTTGAAAATTCTATCGTGTGTAATACTCAAGAACTTGTGTAAAATCAAGAAATGAGTCTGGCTCTGTCGGCACACCAGTAATCTCTGCTTTCATATTTTTATTATCAAATGAGAGCCAGTTTACAGCAACAGTTCTTTTAGTTTCTTCAGTATTGGTGAAAAGAGGTTTTTCTTGGCTTTGTTTTCGTACCTCTATAATATCGCTATTTGATACATTATATGATGGTATCGTTGTCTTTGTACCATTAATGATGAAATGTCCGTGAGAAACCATTTGACGAGCGTGGCGACGTGATCCTGCGAGACCAAGGCGGTACACTACATTGTCAATACGATTTTCTAGTAGCTGAAAGAGTGCATCTTGAGGATTTCCTTCTTTTGTTGCCATGGCTTTCTTTACGTAGTTTGAAAATTGCTTTTCTGAAACACCATACATAAAACGCACTTTTTGTTTTTCAAGAAGTTGCTTTCCATAGTTTGATACGTTTTTACGTCGTCCTCCTCTTTTGTTTTTCTCATGACGAGCTTCAGATAGCGCAAATTTCTGTGTTTGACATTTGTCATACACTCCTGCTCCTAGTCTCCGTCCTACTTTATATTTTTTTATGTTATTCATGCTCATAGTATTGTATGTAGTATATATATTGTATTAAACTCGTCGTGGCTTACGTTTCTTTGGTCCGTTGTGTGCTATAGGTGTCACATCTTTAATGCTTGTGAGATTGATACCGTGGGCCATAAAGCTTCTTACTGTTGGCTCACGTCCAGAACCTGCTCCAGAGATAAGTACATTCGCGTCTTGTATACCAATAATTTTTGCTTTTTCTCCTAAGATATTTCCAACTTCTCCAGCGGCAAAAGGTGTACCTTTCTTTGCTCCTTTGAATCCAAGTGATCCAGCAGATGACCAGAATAGTGCATCACCTTCATTGTTTGTGAATACTGCCTTAGTGTTATTAAAAGTAGCTGAAACATGAAGTGTTCCAGTTGCTAGTTTTTTCTTAGAAAGACGATTAAGCGTACGAGAGCTTATATCGTTCTTTACTGTAGTTCCTTTTTGTACTGCGACGCGTTTTTTACCCATATGTTTGAATTATTATAAATTATATACTATGTTTTTGAAACCTTTACACGACCAGATGCCATTGTTTTTCTTACATTACCTCTTCCTGTTCGAGAATTTGTTTTTGTTCGCTGTCCTCTAGATGGAAGACCTTTTATATGTCTTGTACCTCTGTAGCTCAGAATATCCTTAAGTCGTTTGATATTACCTATCTTTTCACGACGTAGGTCTCCTTCAAGTGTAAAAGATTCTATCTCTGTTCGTATAGCAGCTTCCTTATCTTCAGATATTTCTGAAGGTTTTGCACCATGATCAATTCCTGCTTTATCTAAAATAGTGTGTGCTCGCGCACGACCAATACCATGGATAACAGTGAGACCAATTTCTATTCTTTTGTTTTCGGGGATTGTAATACCTAAAATACGCATATATGTGTGTTTGTTCTAATTATTTAAAATTGAAATATTTAAGCCTCTTATTAAGACCGAAGCATTCTAACGCAAAGATACATTAAACGCAAGTCTTTTGAAGAGGAAAACTATTTTTATGTTCTTTTTATAATACGTCCTTTCTGACCATGTGGATCCATTTCCATTTCTACCTTGTCTCCAACCAATACTTTGATACGAAAACGCCTCATTCTTCCTGATAGATATGTCAATATGACATCTCCTCTCTCTTCGAGTTTTACGCGAAACATCGTATTTGGTAAAGCTTCTTCTACTACACCTTTGAGTATTTCTCCTTTTTGTTTTGCCATGTAAAAACTATCTTAACACAAAATATTTCTATATACAAACAATTTATACAGACTATTTTTCAAGTATTTGGCGATTGTTTATGATCTTTATATTTTTCTGCTTTAGAGGGAAGCGTGATGACCAGAAAGGACGAACCTCCGCTGATGCATTCGATATATTAGAAATACGAGAAAGTATTCTATCAAATTCTTTTCGTTTTTTTCCTACAAGTAATTGTATTAATTCTTCATTGTTAATATTCCACACAGCATTTGCACTACCACTAAGAGTGAAGGATACTTGTTCTGTTGATTGTGGGTCAATAGTAATACGCGATGCAAGAGTAAGAGAAATATCATCGTATGAGTCCATAAATATATCCCCCTTCTCTGTCTCTTCGTTAAATAATTTATTACGAACTGCTTCGTTGAGTTGATTTGTATTAAAAAGAAATACAGTCAGGTTCCCCTCTTGAGATAATCTTGGATTGCCTATGCTATCTTCTAAGAAGTATGATTCTTGTATATCAAAAAAGTATGTATCAGGGAATGTAATAAAAGTGTTTGGTTTTTCTGCACTTACTTTTTCCATAAGAGCTTCCTTGAGAACTATATTTAATTGTTCTTTCAAGCTCTCTTCTTTTTCCTCTGGTAGAGAATATGATAAACCGGAGTAACCCCCAGTAAAGTCACTTTCATTACGGGCATAAATGGTATCTTCTCGAGATGTCCCCACAAAACCAACAAGCTTGAAATCGCTCAGTGATATATTGTAGTCAGTACCAGCTTTTTCAGCAGTTACTTCAACTGTAAGCGAGCCAGGAACAGCTTTGTCTCCTACTCCTTTCTTTCCTGGAATAGTAATACTTTTTTTTGTTTTAAATATTAAACCTTCAGGAGTTACGAGCCTTGTTTCTTCTCGAAGATTTAATGATGAAGTACTATGTGCGTTATATATAATAACCTCACCCTTTGCCTTTTCTTCTACCTGTGTTGCTTCTTGATTGCTCTCTAATGGTATTTCTTTGGTTACAGAAATGGACATAGTATGGAAGGGTAACATTCCATCTCTTGTTGTATCTTTGATCGCTGTAAAAGTAGTATTAAGCTCCACTGAATCTACTTTAGGGTCTACTTTAATACTTGCACCACTAAAGGCTAGAAGTATAGTAAAGGTAAGAGCTACTATACACACAAGAGCAATCACCCCTAAACCCTTCGAACCCTTTTCTTTTTCTTGTATTATTTCATTTTGTATATCATTAGAATATTCATGAATTACTGGGGATGATATATCTTTCATAGGATAAAAATTATCTTGATTTGGAGTCTCTTTTTCTATTTTTTTTGTAATCTTAGGTTTATTTTCTACAACCGGTGTTTGTTTTATCTTCTTGCTCTCAATATTGGACATTGGTTTTATATCTTGAAACTTTCTCATATGAATTATTATACACTACTAATATAATACACGCTTAATAAATCAAAAATATTAGGTTTTAATATACTTTTTTTATATCCTACGGGTATCATTTTCGACGAGATCAGTGCAAGGGATAATTTTCTATTGAGGTGTGAAAGTGAATCCTCAGCAAGCCATGATATTTTCTCATCACCTATTATCATGCAGTTTTTTGAAACACTACTTTTCTTACTAAGCTCGTTAAGAGCATCTTCAAAAGCAATGCGAAATTTTTTCCCAGCATTATAAATTTTCTCATGAAATATTTTTTGCTCTTCATCATGTAAGTGATTGTTTTTATATAGTTCTATATAAGACATAAGTTCTTTTTCTGTGAAATTTTTTTGTTGACGTAGATGACGAAGAAGGCTCTGTATTCCGATAGGAATTGAGCGAGATATTTGCAAAATATCATTGTCAAATATTTTAATATGAGTTATTTCATTTTCAATAGAAATGATAGTTTGAGTTGTGGTTACATGCAATTTTCTTGCAAAATCTCCCTGACATAATGCAAGTGAATGAAATACTGGTGTGTGCTTTTCATTAAAAACAGAAGTAGTTATATGTTTTAATTGTTCTATAAATTCTTTTGATACAAGTGTTATAAAAAAAGATATCTGAAGATCATTTACTTTTTTACCAATTGGGTTTCCTAAGCTATAACCGTTAAGCATGACATGACTCACTGTGTCTTCTATACATTCAAGCTCTTCTCCGTTTCCTATATATTGAGCAAAATCATCATTTTTCAATCTTTGAAGCTCTTTCTTTCTTGCTTCTTTGATAATGTCTTCTGTTACAGTAAATTCCTTTGAACGCTTAAGCAATACTGTTCTGCTTTGCGAAAATGACCATGCTGGAGAGAGTATAATATTGATTTTTTCAGGAGAATGAAAGCCAGCAGTTCTGAGTGCTTGAAAGGCATCTTCAAGTAGTTTGTAGCACTCTTGTGTAAACTGAATAAGAGTAAGGTTTCTATCAATAGGATGTTGCTTAATAACCCTGTAAATGATTTGAGGATTTTTCGAAGAAATTTCAAAAACTGTTACTGATACAGCTGTATCAGTAACAACACATGAAAGCGAATAAGATTCTTTCTTTCCTAGAGAAAACATGGGCATATTATAACATAGAGCAAAAAATATATACGAAAGATTTTCACAGGAGTATATAAAAAAACACAAGATTTTTATCTTGTGTTTTTTAGAATTCCTAATACTATTTTACAATTTCAGTAAAGTTTATTCTGAAAAATTCAATGGAATCTTCTGTGTCTGAAAAAGTTCGATATGCTATTACTTCTTCACCCTCTTGATAAAGAGCTATTGAGCTATGAATATCATCCTGGACGCAAGACACGCCACCTAAGAATATTTCATGTACATTAGTATCTATTGTATTGTCAGAAGCACAATCCCCAGCATATAGTCCTAGTTTATAAGGCTTACCAAAGGTTACGAGAGTCCCCTCTTTTCTTCGAGAAAATTCGTCAAATTTAAATGAAACTTCTGTTTCTGGTACCTTTGAGATACTTTCTGTTTGAACTTCTGTAAACCATTCGATTCCTGAAAAACGATATACAAATGTTCCTTTTTCAATAACTTGCATTTCATCTACTTCTGTTTCTTCTACGAGAGCTGGGAATTCTTCTTCCAAAACATTTTTATTTTTAACAGCAAGAAAGCTAAAAAGTGCAAGCCCTATTACTATAACTGCTCCGATGGTGTACCACACTGTATGCTTCTCTTTCTTTTCAGTGTGGTTAGTATTGTCTGTATTATTATTGTGATTATATTCATTCATGGAGACATCTTACGTTTTCATCAAAGGAAAGTCAAATAAAAATCCTTTATTGAGAAATAAAGGATTTTTAGTGTTTATTTTTTATATTTATCGAGAAGAGATATTCTGTTCATATGGCGTTGCATTATCTTTTCTATATCTGCAAGAGCGTCTTTGTCATACGTTCCTTCTTCAAGCTCTTTCTTCAGGCTCTCGTATTTTTGTTCTGATATTTTCTTGTCTAATGTTTCGATGTTTTCAGAATGATCAGCGAGAACTACCACTTCACTACCCTCTCTGACCTCTAAGATACCACCAGAAAGCGCAAACACCATATCTTCCTCATTCTCTCTTCGTATGCGCATTTCTCCCACTACAAGAGGGACCACAAGAGGTATGTGGTTTTGAAGTATAGTAAGTTCTCCTGCAATAGTTGCAAGTGAAATCTCTTTTACTTCTCCTCGAAATACTTCTTGTTCAATTGTAGCAATAGAAAGATGTATCATGATAATTATTCTGCGTCACGCAATGAACCCTTCATGTAGAACCATTTTTCTGGCTTGTCGTCATATTTACCAGCAAGGATATCAGAGAAATCTCGGATAGTATCTTCTTTTTTCACATAGATTCCTTTTGCTCCTGTAAACTGTTCTGCTACATGGAAAGGCTGTGAAAGGAATTTCTGAATACGACGAGCTCTTGAAACGCTGAGTTTATCTTCATCAGAAAGCTCATCCATACCTAGAATGGCAATAATATCTTGAAGGTCTTTATATCTTTGTAGTATTCGTTGTACTTCTCCTGCTACGCGGTAGTGTTCCTCACCTACGATAGATGGGTCGAGGATAGTAGAAGCAGAGTCTAGGGGATCTACTGCAGGATAAATACCTATCTCAGTGAGCTTGCGGTTAAGTGACACTGTAGAGTCAAGGTGAGCGAAGGTAGTTGCTGGCGCTGGATCAGTAAAGTCATCGGCTGGTACATATACAGCTTGTACAGATGTAATAGAACCTTTCTTTGTAGAAGTAATACGTTCTTGAAGGTTACCCATTTCTGTTGCAAGAGTTGGCTGATATCCCACAGCTGAAGGCATTCGGCCTAGAAGAGCAGACACCTCTGATCCAGCTTGCGTAAATCGGAAAATATTATCAACAAAGAGAAGGAGGTCTTGCCCCTCTTCGTCTCGAAAATGTTCTGCCATAGTAAGAGCAGTAAGAGCAACACGAGCACGTGCTCCTGGTGGTTCGTTCATTTGACCAAAGACCAGTGCAGTCTTGTCGAGCACACCTGCTTCTTCCATTTCTTTATAGAGGTCATTACCTTCACGAGTACGCTCACCCACTCCTGCAAACATAGAGTATCCTCCATGAGCTTTTGCGATGTTGTTGATAAGCTCTTGAATGATCACAGTCTTACCTACACCTGCTCCACCAAAGAGTCCTACTTTACCACCCTTAAGGAAAGGACAAATGAGGTCGATTACCTTAATACCTGTTTCGAGTACTTCTGTATCTGTTGATTGTTCTGAAAAGTCAGGAGCATCTCTGTGGATAGATTTTACAGGAGCATCTGGTGCTGGCTTTTCGTCAATAGGATTTCCTACAACATCAAACATACGTCCAAGTACAGCTTTTCCAACAGGAACAGATATAGGAGCTCCTGTATCTGTCACTTCTTGCCCGCGAGAAATACCATCAGTAGATGACATAGCAATAGTACGCACTTCGTTGTATCCAACGTGTTGCGCTACTTCGAGAGTTATCTTTTCATCTCCTCTCATCACTGTAAGAGCTGAAAGTAATGGAGGTATATTTTCTTCAAATCGAACATCTATAATCGGTCCAATGATTTTTGTAATAATTCCTTTTTTCATATTTGTTTGTGTTTCTGTACTCATAATAATTCTCTTGTTGTATATATTTATAATGTTATCCTACTGCCTCTGCTGCGTTTACTATTTCGGAAATCTCTTGAGTAATGGCAGCCTGACGAGCTTTATTGAAAGTGAGCTCTAAGTCATATTTGATTCTTCCTGCATTTTCCGTAGCGTTTTGCATGGCTACCATTCTCGAACTGTGCTCTGCGGCGACTGATTCGAGAAGCATTTGATATATTGTCGCAGATATAAGTCTTTCTATTACTGTCTCTGCTACCTCCTCTGGACTTGGTTCAAATATGTAAGGGTTTTTCTTCTGCTTCTCTTTCATACTCTCTTTCTTTTCTTCTGAAATGATATTGTTGAGACTGTCTACGGAAAGAGGCAGAAGTGGTCGCAAGAATGCATTGTAGTTCATTGTTTTTATAAACTCCGTATAGAGTATATAAACATTTTTGTATTCTCCCTCCAGAAACGTTTGTATAATAAATTTTGTGAGACTTTCTACTTCTGAGACAGATATAGCATCTGAGATAGTCTGGAGAGGAAGAGCTTTTACTGCAAATCGCTTTGCTATTTTCTGAGACTGTATACCTAGAGGTAATATATTAATTTCTTCAATATTTTTATCCTTTATAAAAGAACCAAAAGCTCGAGAAATGTTGGTATTGTATCCACCACATAGACCTTTGTTTGATGAAATTATCACAACGAGATCTTTTCCTTTTGTTTTTTTCTCTAGCAAAGAATGAGAGATGTTGTTATCTTCTACGAGGTTTACCAAGAGCATGAGAGCTTCTTTTGCATATCTTTTACCAAGAACAACACGAGCAAGAGCACGGCGCATTTTAGAAACAGAAACCATTTCCATAGTTTTTGTTATTTTCTGTATATTACCAACAGAACCTATTTTTTGTTTAATTGCTTTTGTGTCAATTGCCATACTAATTTATTATTTTATTTTGTATCCAAACTTAACATTATCTGACTCAAGAAAATGATATGCCTTTAGTGTGATATTTGCATTTTCATTTTCTTGAGAAAAAACTTCGCCCGATTGACCCTTAAAAGCTTTATTACTATTCCACACTTCAATAACTTCAAGAGCTTTTTCTTGAGAGTCAATATTCGTGAAATCTCTAAGAAAAGATGAAACCTCTGCTCTGTTTTTAATGCCACTTATATATTCTTCCATTTCAGTGTTTCTTGGCATTTCTGATTTTCCAATCTCTAAGCCAGTATTATTTGTATCTTTTTGTGGTATATATTTTTCCATATTATTTTTGATTATCTATTATTTTAAATTCTTCGATAGCTGTCTTTAGAAGTGCTTCTGATACATCGTCCCATTTTGCCACAATAGCATCGAGAACATCTTTCTTTGAGCTTTCCATAAATGATTTGAAATCCATTTGCCATTTTACAACATCAACTAGTTCTACATCATCGATAAATCCAGCATCGAGAGCGTAGATAGTCGCTACTTGCACAGCAGTAGAAAGTGGAGAGAATTGGCCTTGTTTGAGTATCTCAACACCGCGAGCACCTCGTGCGAGCTGATCTTTCGTATCTTGATCTAAGTCAGATCCAAATTGAGCAAAGCTCTCGAGCTCTCTATACTGAGCGAGTTGTAGCTTGAGTGGTCCTGCATTTTTCTTCATAGACTTAATCTGCGCTGAACCTCCCACTCGTGATACTGAAAGTCCCACATCGATAGCTGGACGAATACCTTTGTTGAAAAGGTCAGTATTGAGGAAAATCTGTCCATCAGTAATAGAAATAACGTTTGTTGGAATATAAGAAGACACGTCTCCTGCTTGAGTTTCGATAATAGGAAGAGCTGTGATAGATCCACCACCATGGTCTTGGTTGCGTCTACATGCTCGCTCGAGTAGTCGTGAGTGAAGATAGAACACATCTCCTGGATATGCTTCACGTCCTGGAGGACGACGAAGAAGAAGAGATATTTCGCGATATGCAACAGCATGCTTTGAAAGGTCATCATAAACGATAAGTACATCCTCTCCTTTATCCATAAAGTATTCTCCAAGAGTCACACCAGCATACGGAGCAAGATAGAGAAGAGCTGGATTATCAGAAGCACCGGCAAGAACAATAGTAGTATAATCCATAGCTCCACGTGCTTCGAGCTCTTGCATGATACGCATTACCTTTGAACGTTTTTGTCCAATAGCAACATAAATACATTTTACGCCAGTGTCTTTTTGATTGAGAATAGTATCGATAGCAAGGGTAGTTTTTCCTGTTTGACGATCACCAATGATGAGCTCACGCTGCCCTCGTCCAATAGGAACAAGTGCATCAATAGCTTTGATACCTGTTGAGAGAGGTTCATCTACTGGCTGACGACTCATCACTCCTGGTGCTATTTTCTCCATAGGATATATATCCTTTGATTCTATGTCACCTTTTGCATCAATAGGATTCATAAATGAGTCTACAACGCGTCCCAACATGTTTTCACTCACTGGGATAGAAAGAATATTTCCTGTTGTTTCCACACTCATACCTTCTGAAATAGTTGTGTAATCACCCACAACCATAACTCCCACTGTTCCTTCTTCAAGGTTAAGAGCAATACCAATAACGCCACTTTCAAATCGCACCATTTCTGATGACTGACAATCTGGAAGTCCAGCTACTCGAGCAATACCATCAGCAACAGAAATAACTGTTCCGACGCTTGTCTTACCTACTTCTTTCGAGTCGAAAGAATTGATTTTTTGTTTTAATGTTTCTATTATTGGTTGTGACATAATATTCTTTGTTTGTGATTATAATGATTAATTAGCGTGTTAGAGCGATTTTCATCTCCATGAGCTTGTGGGCAATACTGGCATTATACTGAACACCAGCTCTTCTTGCTTTGAATCCTCCTATGAGTTCTTTGTTTTCTATTTCGATAATGGATTCGTCTGGATCTACATCGAAAGCGATGCGAAGCTTTTGTATAATATTCCCAGAGAGAGGAAATGGTGATTCTATCTGAAGAGAGAATTCCTTTTCTTCTCTTTTTAATATCTCTTCGACATAGTGCACTATCGCAGGAGCCAAAAGAATAAGATTGTTTTCTCTGAGAAATTGTACAAAATTATCTACTATTTTCTCTCCTTTTAAAGGCTCTGCTTTAAAAAGAGATATGAAAGCTTCTGCAATGTGACGAGGAGTAGGCATATTAAATAGTAATAGAGTCTAGGACTTCTTTGCAATATTCTTCATTGGAACTTTCGTTCATTTCTTTCTTGAGGATTTTTTCTGTCGCAGAAAGAACAAGGCCTATTGTTTCTTTAGAAAGTTCTTTTTGCATAGATTCTTTGAGGTTTTCTGCATCACTGCTTGCTTTTGCAAGAATAGCAATACGTTCTATTTCTGCTTGCGACTTTGCTTCACCTATAAGAACCTCTCCCTTAGAGCGACTCTCTGACAGCATTTCATGTGCTTTTTTTACTCCATCGGCTTTAGCTTGCTCTACTTGATCATCTGCTTCTTTTAATTTTATCTCCATGTCTTGTGTATGTTGTATTCCTTTGTCGATAAACTTCTTTCGTTCTGAAATAGCTTTACCTATAGGTCCAAAAGCATACTTTTTTAAGAGAAGAAAAATCAGCAAAAAACCAACAAGGTTTGCAAGAGCAACCTGCCAATCAAATCCTACTTTTGCTAAAATCTCGAGCATATTACAAGAAAGATTAGATTAGGAAGAATGCAACAAGTGCATAAATAGCTGTAGACTCAGCAAGAGCTACACCAATAATCATTCGTGTAAAAATAGTACCAGCAATATCAGGGTTACGTCCCATAGCTTCAAGAGCTTTACCGATGAGGTATCCTTGACCGATAGCTGAACCGAACATTGAAAGTGTTGCAATACCTTTTGCAATCATTTGTGCTGCTTCTTTTTCCATAAAAATATTTTTATTATTACTATTATTAATTTCTAAGCAAAACTTATCTTATTCAAATAAATTTGCTGTTTCTTCTTGCAATTTCGGAGTCTTGTCTTCGTTGATTGCGAGCATATAGTATGCCACAACGAGCGAAGAAAACACCATAGCTTGCAAAACTCCAACGAACAAGCTCATAACGAGCCAGACCGTTGGAATCACGTAAGCAAATGCACCCAATATAATACCCATAAGTACCACTCCAGCATACATGTTACCAAAT
>JBLHIK010000007.1:0-30610 GCA_047614005.1 Flavobacteriaceae bacterium
TTGTGCTGCATTCTTTCTTAGAAAGGATTCTATAAACAACAAAGACAATAAAAGAAACTATACCAATTATTGCACCAAAAAAAAGATAATCTTGTTCAAGCAGCTTAATCACCACAATAAACAAAATACAAATAATTATATTTTTAATCATATCTCTTTTACTAAAAAAAGAATCTACTCTTTTGTGAAATAAATACAATAATGCGAGCCACAAAGACACTATTAATATTATTATTTTTACATAACTAATCTCCTTCCCATCTCCCTTGAAAGCAATAAAAGTAGGATCTTTATCTTTTTCACACATCCACAATAGATAATTCTGGTTGTAATACAAAAGACTATTGTCATACAGAAAAGTAATATTAATATACTCTCGCACATAAATATTATCTATCAATTCATTATTCAGAGAATCAGACTGTTTTAACGTGAGCAAGTTCTGATTTTCAAATATTCTAACATACTTATTTTCCTGTTCTGTAATTTGTTTTTTTACAAATTGATATTTACCAACAATTACAAAGGCAAACACAGTTGCAAAAACAATAAATAAAAAAATTGTTGAAGCTTCACTTTTTGCAAACTCCTCAAGTGGATCTTTCATGTTTCTAATTTTTAATTAAACATTTTTTCAAAGAACAAAGATTTTCTTTGTCTTTTGTATTCAGAAAAACAATACCACAGAGAGAGAATTTTACAATATCTACAAAAATGAATTTCAAGAAACAGTACAATCCCTCACCTCTCTTGGATATATTGCACATATTGATGGATAAACAAAAAAGCGCAAAAATGAACTGGTCATTTTGCGCTTTTGAAAAAATCATACTACTGATATTTCTTTTTCTGAAATATCTTCGTTGTCATTTACTTTTCTTCCTTTATTTCTATTCCATTTTTTACTTGCAATATAGCCGAGCAATAATCCCCCAATGGAATATATTGCTATTGCATAAGTAAAGAAATATGAAATTAGTAAAACCTCCAAAATAAAGACGATGCAAGAAATGGTAAAATTAATTTTTTTATACTTAAATCTTACAATAAAACTTAAAGACAAAAGAAAGGCTAAGGGCAAAGCAAGTTTTAAATTTATATTATAGTAAGGGGATAATACTGAAACTGAATTTACTATGTATATTAAACCAGCAGATACTAATAAATCAAAAAGCAGGAGCGCGATTGAACTCCATATTAAACGCAAACCTAAATTATAAGGTTCCACATTATAATTTTCTCCTCTCTTTTTTAAAAATATCAATATAAGAAAAAGGGAAACTACAGAAAATATAAATAATTCCCATGCAAATCTTTTGTCATAAACAAGAATGGTCATCTTATGTGGACTTTCTCTATTTTCTGAAATCAAGTAATATTTTGACAAATCAAAATCTCTGTAAAATCCGCCATAATCAATATCTTTATTTTTAGATAAAAATACACTATCGCCCTGTAAAGCTTGTCTATTTTGATCTTGAGTAAAAGCAGGATTAATCAGACAATTAGAGTAGATAATGGAATTATTTTTAATATCCTCAAGCTCTTTTGAGAGTGAGTCTATCTCACTTTGAAAATAATACGTAGTATCGCCTACAGAAGCGTTCATTTGTATTACTCCTAGAGCAATACAAAGAAAAGTAAATAATAATTTTTTCATTTTATTTTATGTATTAAAGGGTTATAGAAAATTTCTTCTACAATCTACAGACAGAGTATCAAGAAAAAAACCTCATATAACCCTATAAATTTTTTCAAAGTATTTAAGAATATAATAGCACACATATAAAATAATACAAGCCTAAATAATACATTAGCACCTACACCTAAACATAAAAATACTAATATCCCTCACCTCTCTTGGATATATTGCACATATTGATGGATAAACAAAAAAGCGCAAAAATGAACTGGTCATTTTGCGCTTTTGAAAAAAATCATACTACTGATATTTCTTTTTCTGAAATATCTTCGTTGTCATTTACTTTTCTTCCTTTATTTCTATTCCATTTTTTACTTGCAATATAGCCGAGCAATAATCCCCCAATGGAATATACTGCTATTGCATATGTCAAGAAATATGAAAGTAGTAAAGCCTCCAAAATCAAGACTGTACAAACAACAATGATTGTAGTTCTTTTTTAAAAAAAAGAGAAATTACCAACGAAACAACAATGAAAACCGAAAACCAAGCTGCAAATTCACGAGAAGCGATAGTAAAACACAGAAGGCATTGAATAGTAAAACAGTAAAACACAAAGACCAAGAGAAGAGAACAAGAGCAAAAAAGAAAGTGTCCTCTTGATTTTTTTGCCTTTTTCTAAGATATAGAAAAAGAAAGGTAAAAAACACACCACTCATAACTATCAATTCCCATGCAAATCTTTTGTCGGAAATAAAAATAATCACCTCATGTGGCATTCCTCCATTGTTTGAAATCAAGTAGGATTTTGACAAATCAAAATCTCTATAAAATGCGCCATAATCAATATCTTTATTTTCAGATAAAAATACACTATCGCCCTGTAAAGCTTGTCTATTTTGATCTTGAGTAAAAGCAGGATTAATCAGACAATTAGAGTAAATACTAGCATTTGCAATCTTGCTTTTAATTAAGTTTATTTCTTTTTCCAGTGAGTCTATCTCACTTTGAAAATAGTATTCTGTAGTATCGCCTACAGAAGCGTTCATTTGTATTACTCCTATAGCAATACAAAGAAAAGTAAATAATAATTTTTTCATTAGCTATGTATTAAAGGGTTATAGAAAATTTCTTCTACAGATAGTAAGAAAAAACCTCATATAACCCTATAAATTTTTTCAAAGTATTTAAGAATATAATAGCACACATATAAAATAATACAAGCCTAAATAATACATTAGCACTTCAAAACAAAAAACATATCCATCTTACCCACAGTATTGATGGCTTGCAAAGAAAAGTTTCCTCTGATAGTATCTATTTCATGTCATCAAAGAATGCAACAAATATAGATATTACGAAAAAAGACGGAAGAGACAATGCCTCGAGCATGCTACGACGTTTTTCTCGTGCAATACGAGAATCAGGAATGATTCCAAAGATCAAAGGACATCGCTACGCAGAACGACCACAAAGTGATCTTAAGCGAAAACAAACAAAGCTACGTTCTCTTTCAAAAACTAAAGATTTTGAACGACTTTGGAAACTTGGGAAAATAAAACCTAAAAAACGACGATAAAACATATATGCATGTATCTCTTCCATCTCTTGAGATAGTGCGAACAACAAAAGGCACACTTCCAGATGTGTCTTTTTTGGATATAAAAGAAAAAATACTTGGCAAAAAGTACGAACTTTCTATTGCCTTTATTGGTCCCAAAGAGATGCAAGCTGTCAATAAATTTCACAGAGAAAAAGACTATGCTACCAATGTCCTCTCTTTTCCTCTTTCTGACTCTGAAGGAGAAATACTCATCTGTCTTTCTGTTGCAAGAAAAGAAGCAAAGGATTTTGAAATGTCATACACTGATTTTATCGTCAAGCTTCTTATACATGGAATGCTTCATCTCAAGGGATTTGACCATTGCGAAGAAATGGACACTCTTGAAAACAAATATCACAAAAAATTTACCAAATAAAATGTGAGGGGTGGAAGCTCTCACTCTTTCTTTGCAATTTAAAAACAAGTATTACACATAGCTTGTTTTTTCTTATCAAGAATCATTATGTTACAATAAGGCTATGATGAAAGGGCATTCAAAAAAAATAGTAACCAGTATTGATGTGGGAACATATCGTACTCGAGTTGTCGTTGCAGAAACAGACCACGAGAGTAGTAAAAAAATACGAGTTCTCGGTGTTGGACAAAGCGATACTACTGGAGTACGGCATGGATATATTGTAAACATAGAAAGCGTGACCGCTAGCATAGAAGATGCAGTACGCCAAGCAGAAGAAAAATCAGGCACAAAAATACGCGAAGCAGTTGTCTCTATTGGAGGCGTTACTCTCGAATCTGAAACACATACAGGATACACAGTCGTGTCTCGCTCAGATGGAGAAGTCTCTGATATGGACATACAGACTGCTATTGCAATGTGCGAAGAAAAAGGAACAACAGTAAATAAAAGAATACTTCACACTATCCCCATCGACTATATTCTCGATGGAGAAAAAACATATGGATACCCTCGAGGTATGCATGGCATCAAGCTAGGAGTACGAACACTTATAGTGACATGTCTCGAGCAACATCTCGATGATCTTATCCTTGCTATACACAATACAGGAATAGATGTCGTCGATATTATTGCATCTCCTATTGCAGCATCTATTGTCACCGTAAATGAAAGACAGAAAACAGCAGGATGTGTTCTCGTAGACATTGGTTCTGAAACAGTATCTGCAACTATCTTCGAAGACGGCGTACCTATAGCTCTTCACACTTTTTCTATTGGCTCCACTGATATCACCAACGACATCGCTCTTGGCTTTCAAATCCCCATTGAAGAAGCAGAGTGCATAAAGATAGGCTCACTCGAAACAGATCATTCAAAAAAGAAACTCAACACCATCATAGAAGCACGCATCATGGATATTTTTGAGCTTATCAATAAATACCTAAAGAAAAACAAGCGCTCAGAACTCCTACCTGCAGGAGCTATTATTATAGGAGGTGGTTCACGTATTGAAAGTACTCCAATACTCGCAAAGCGTACTTTTCATTTTTCTGCAAAAATAGGCACAGCAGAAAATATGGTAAACCACAAAGACAGCCACAAAAACCATTCATGGTTCACTTCATATGGTTTATGCGTTGCAGGTCTTTATTATGAGAATGCACGCTTCTCTCGTGAAAAAAAATGGACAACATATCTTAAAGATTTCAAAGAACGATTCACTTCAATAATAAAAGAGTTTCTTCCTTAGAGCGCACAAAACTGTGCAAGAGTATTTTGATTTTTATATGCTTAGTGGTAGTATAAATATCATTAGAAACAAATAAGATATATTATTACACTATGCCAAAAATAAATCCTGAAATTGAAACATTTGCTCGCATCAAAGTTATTGGTGTTGGTGGTTCTGGAGGAAATGTCGTAAACCACATGGTCAATGCAAAAGTGAAAGGTGTTGAATTCATTGCAATGAACACAGACACTCAAGACCTTCACAAATCTCTCGCAACAAAGAAAATCCACCTCGGGAAAAACCTCACAAAAGGTCTCGGTGCTGGTATGGATCCAGAGGTTGGACGAAAAGCCGCTGAAGAAACTCAGTCCGAAATCCAAGACATGATCAAAGGAGCCGACATGGTTTTCATTGCATGTGGTATGGGAGGAGGTACTGGCTCAGGTGCTGCTCCTGTTGTTGCTCGCGCAGCAAAAGAAGAAGGCATTCTGACTGTGGCAGTAGTAACACGACCATTCTCATTTGAAGGAAAACAGCGTGGAGACATTGCATTGCAAGCTCTCGCAGAACTCGAAGCAGAAGTAGATACTATCATTACTGTTCCAAACGATCGACTCCTTATGATATCAGACAAAGACACGAGCTTTACTGATGCTTTTGCAATGTGTGATGAAATCCTCAAGCAAGCAGTAGAAGGTATCTCTGACCTTATCGTAACTCCAGGTATCATCAACGTAGACTTCGCAGATATTCGAGCTATCATGAGCGACGCAGGTTCTGCTCTTATGGGTATCGGTACTGCTAGTGGAGAAAAGCGCGCTGAAAAAGCAGCTCTCCAAGCTATCAATTCCCCTCTTCTTGAGCTCTCTATCAACGGAGCACGCGGAGTTCTCTTTGCAATCTCAGGATCAGAAGACTTGAAGATTCATGAAGTACAAGAAGCAGCAAAAATCATCACAGAAAGTATCGACCCAAATGCGAAAGTAATATTTGGTACTATTCGAGATGAAAAACTCAAAAAAGACGAACTAAAAATCACCGTCATAGCTACGGGTTTCCCTACTACAAACGGACAACTTCCAAAAAACAACCTCTTCTCTTCTACAAATTCTCAAAAAACACCTCGAGTAGAAGAAGCTGAAGTAGAACAAGAAAAAGAATCTATCTTCCCACGTACTCAAAAAGCGACATTTGAAACGCCTGATATTGCAGACGATTCAGATTCTGATGACGAAGATGACTGGAGCGCTGTTCCTGCATTTCTTCGCCGTGGAAAGAAATAATTACTCACCTATTTAGCCAACCTTATTATGTACGATCTTATTATCATTGGAGGAGGACCAGCGGGTACTTCAAGTGCTGTTTATGCTGCACGCAAAAGACTCAAGACTCTCCTTATCGCAAAAGAATTTGGAGGACAATCAATGGTATCAGAAACTATCTACAACTGGATAGGAACTCCTGAAATATCAGGAGCTGACCTTGCAAAAAGTCTCGAAGAACATACTCGATACTACGAAGGAGAATATCTTACTATTAAGGAAGGACAACTTGCTACAAAAGTAGTAAAAAACGACGACGACACTTTCACTATTATTACTGACAAAGAAGAAGAATTTACAGCAAAATCAGTACTCGTATCATCAGGAAGCTCACGACGTAAACTAAATGTCGAAGGAGCTGACCGCCTCGAGCACAAAGGACTTACTTACTGTGCTACATGTGATGGACCTCTTTTTGCTGATCTCGATGTAGCAGTGATAGGAGGAGGAAATGCAGGTTTTGAAACAGCTGCTCAGCTCCTCGCATACTGCAAAAGTGTCACTCTCATACACAGAGGAGATAGCTATAGAGCAGACCAGATAACTGTCGACAAAGTTCTCTCTCATGAAAAAATGAAAGGCATCACTAATGCATCGCTCAAAGAAATACAAGGAGAGAAGATGGTAGATGGTCTTATCTATACCGATTCAGAAGGTATTGACCAAACACTCAAAGTACAAGGTATTTTTGTAGAGATTGGGCAAATACCAAACACAGACCTTGTAGACGGCGTAGCAGAGCGAGATGACTACAATAAGATATCTATAGACCCATGGACCCAAAAGACCTCTCAGCTAGGTATATGGTCCGCAGGAGACTGTACAAACGTACGATACCACCAGAACAACATAGCTGCAGGAGACGCAGTGCGGGCTATTGAAGATATTTACTCTTATTTACACGCTTCATAAATAAACTCAAACAAAAACCACTTGTTTGCACGAGTGGTTTTTTCTTTGCATAAAAAAGCTTGACATAAAATCTTAAGCGTGCTACTATAAAAAAGGTTCTTTAATAATTTTGATATTATTAAGTCATATTTTGAAAGTTTCCATACTACCCAATCTCTATTGGTTTGCATGGTAGCTTTCAAAATATTTATAACTTAAATTAAAATCAAATACATATGGAAACAGATCAATTAAAAGAAATTGTACTACCTACTGAAATTAAAATAGGAGGTTTGGTAAAAGAAGATTTAATAAAAAGAGTATTAGCTGCCGGTTTTAAAATTGAACAGAATACGCTTACTTTTATTAAACAAAATAATTTTCCTTGCACATATAAAAAAAAGACTCTGCGACTAGTATATAAAACTACGGTTGAAATGGGTTTAGGTGAAGAGCCGACATACAAGGAAGTAAAAGAGTGGATTATAAAGAACGGATCGCTTTGCGATATAGATACGGCTCTTTGGATAAGCCTAGAATACGCTAACCAGTCACTAGTTGAATGGATTGCCGTAATGTCAAATCCACTTCCGGAAAAGTACGACAATGACCCGTGTACTTTACACCTCACTAATTTAAAAGAAAGCCAGTGCAATCAAATTTCCTATTGCTACTTTAGGCCTCATCACCAAATGAAAAATAAATTATTTTGTTATTTGGAAAAGTAGATTATTGTTATTTTTAACTACAAGTCACCGGACGTAATCTGGTGACTCTGAGGGATCGTCTTGGACAAAGAAATTAATTTCCTTGTCTGCAGTTTTTAACCAAAGCCACTTGTGCAAACGAGTGGTTTTTTTTGAGTAAAAAAGCTTGACATATACATACTAAAATAATATAATATTTCAGTTCTTTAAAACTATACATATGAAAACTCGCAAGAATGAAGTAAGGATCGTGTTTCCACTAGACGAAGAAGGTGTATATAAAGGTGTGTATTACTTCAGATTTCCTGATGATACATGCAGTATGCCACTCAAATGCAAGCAAGGAGGTATTCACTTTTTAGATTTGTCTGGTGACAAGATTACTGACGCTATGTTTGATTCTCTGACTATGCAAATTTTGAACTCACCCTCAATTCCCTTTGCAGAGAGTAAAGACGAACTAGATAGACGATTATTCTTAGTCGCACTTTGCCTTAACGCAGTTGGTCCTGCTATCCCTTTCAAAGCAATGACATCATTGCGTCCTGAACAAAAAAATTAATTTCCTTGTTCGCAGTTTTTAACCAAAAGCCACTTTTAAAAGTGGCTTTTTAATTTACCCTTGCTTAGTTATCAATTCAACTATCTCAGGAAAATCATCTTGATTAAAATGACCTTTATTAGAAAATGTATGTATACAGGCAGACGGTAATGCTTTTTTGAATTTTTCCAAGTTATGAAATGAAACTACCTCATCATCACTACTGTGCATTATATGTATATTTTTAGCCTGCTTTTCTACAAGAGAAAGATCTGAAGGCATACCAAAATCAGCCATACTATATTCTGTTCCTTCTGTATCATATTGACCAGCTACTAAAAATACAGAATGTACTATCTTCGATATGGTATGTTCTGCGAGATATTTTGCAAGAAATGTCGCACCTAAAGAATGCCCCACGAGAATAACATCGTCACGTAGTAATGGAATAATCTTTTCAAACCAAATACTCCATTCATAATATTTTGCATTTATTTTACACGGCATTTGAGGATTATAAACTTCAAATTTATCAGAAAGAGTCTGGGCTATATTCTTTTTCCACCCAGAATCCGCAAAACAATCAAGGCTATCTATAGTCCAATCTTTTAAAAATTCTATGTAGTCCTCGTAAGAAGAAAAACAATCTCCACCATGTATTATTATAATTTGTTTTTTCATAATTTTATATTAGGTTATATTATTTTGAATATATCTTTCATTAACAATATCAAAATATTGTTGCAAATCTTTTTCTGATATAGTTTTTTTCATTTTATTATCTTCATATTTTTCCATATTAATATTATTATATCATAAATTTTAGTGCGATAAAAAGCATTAGGTATCTTTCTTTGCTCTACTTCTACTACAAATATTTGCTTGTAAATTAAATTCCTCATTTTTTGATAAATCATTCATATTTATATTATAACTCTTCTTAAGAGCGTATACTATTCTCTAGAGAGTTTTTTATGATATATTTATTATATTATGATAATAAAAGTACTATTTGGAGTTTTTTCATCAATATTTATCCTTGTTGGAGGAATTCCATATTTAATAGATATTCATAAAAAGAAAGCCCAGCCACATATTTTGAGTTGGCTGGGATGGGCTTTTATTACAGCCCTTGGAGCTTTTGCAATGATGGCAGAAGGTAGTACTTGGGTTGTGACTATTCTGTTTGCTAACACTCTCCTGTGTCTTTCGGTTGTTATGTACTCCATAATTAAAAAGACTGGGGTTTGGTCTACAAGTACATATGATTTTATATTTTTTGGATTTGGAATTTTAGGACTTGTACTTTGGCAGGCATTAGATATCCCATTAATAGCTCTAGTCTCTGCAATTCTTGCTGATTTTTTTTTCGGATTACCGACAATTATAAAAACATTTAAAGACCCAAAAACAGAGACTCCTTTTGTTTGGATCACTGCAACAATTTCCGGATTATTAAGTCTTTTTGCAGCTCAAAATTTTTCATTTCATGAAATTGCATATCCTCTATATCTTTTTATTTTTGACATAATAGTCTTGTTATTAGTTTTAAAAGTAATAAGAAAAACCAAGCAAAAATGACGTATTATAATAGTGAACAAAAAAATTAATTTTCTTGTTCGCAGTTTTTAATCTAAAGCCACTTTTAAAAGTGGCTTTTTAATTTGGGTTATTTACTTTGAGTGAAGATTTTACAAGACCAATATTTTAATTAAGCACTGTTATAGTAAAAAATAAAATAGATAATAAAATTGGTATTAAAAAGAATATATCTTTAATAATGAAATACTTTTGTGACTTAGGAAAATTTACAAAATCTATCATTCTGTTATATGGATTCAGTTTATCTTTTAATGAAATTGATATCATTGAACTTGATAATGTAAGTAGTGCGATAATATCAATTAGATCTTTATTAACAAATTTCCAATACAGAAAACAAGTAACACCTATCAGAACATAAGATACAAATACTAATAAAATAAAGCCCTTGAAGCTTTTTTTAACCTCTATTAAACTTACAGGTGGTGTATAGCTCATTTAATACTAGTCCTTATATTTTCTAAAAAGTTATTAACATATATTATATAATAAATCTTCTGGTAAATGTTATTTAAAACTCGTGACAGTAAAAAAGTTTATAAAAATAATTCGATAGCTATTTTTCATGCCAAGTATAACCATACCTACCACAATTTCTGTCAATTGAGTCTAATGCTTCTTCGGGAGTATATGCACCAGACTGATATCCATCTATATTAGCAATAATTAACGCTCGACAGTTTTTTGGAAATCCAGAAGAACCATAAACTGGATATTGGTTAGATTTTCCAGTATTTTTACCAATACTAAAAGAAGCTATCATTGTTATTGAAACAATTATAATAATTAAGATTTTATTTTTCATTTCTCAATTATATCACATTATGAGCCTTCTCGAGCTCGAACCAATTAAATTTATTGCAGAGTAAAATCTTCTTAAGTATTTAGGCTATGGCAAAAAAACTCCTATTTTTTTGAGAATTCTTATTTTCTTAAAAAAGAGCCATAAATATTTTCGTCCAATAAAAAACCTGTTGGACCATTTCCCATCGACCTATCTATGAAAGTAATAATATTTCTCGAAATCAGAGAATCTAAGCCAGTCTCATCGAGTATTCCTTTTTTATAATCTGACATGGTTACAAAACATGTTCCTTTTGATATGAAAACATTTATTGTTTCTTTTTCGACGCTAGAAAAATTATTTAAGAAAATAGTACTCTTGTGCGTATTTTTTATAAAATTTGTTAATCCTTTGAGTAGAGAGAAACATCCTATAAAAGATAGTGTGACTAAAACAGTATCTGAGGTTTTTAAGTAAACAAAAAACGCAACCAGGGACCCTATAAATAAAGAAATATTTGCTCCAAGGTCTGTTTCTAAATAAATTTTTTCTAATATCTTATTCATACTTACTATTTTTTTTAAAAGAGGTCTTTCAACTCTTCTTGAGCGCTCAAACTAGCTCTCTCTTTTGTGACTCTACGGAGAATCGAACTCCGATTTCCAGGATGAAAACCTGATGTCCTAACCGTTAGACGATAGAGCCAATATGTATTTGTGTGTGAAGTCTATAACAACTTCTTATTTTCATCAAGATGAAAACCTGACCTATTTCACTATGCTCATGACTTCGCATAAATGAAAATCCTTCGGAGCGGAGAAAAGAGAAAACTGTTTCTCTTTTCTTCCCAACGTTAGACAATAGAGCCAATATGTATTTGTGTGTGAAGTCTATAACAACTTTTTATTTTCATCAAGATGAAAACCTGACCTATTTCATTTTTCTAGAAAAATTAAAATGAACAAAAAAAGTATAACAAATTATATAAAAAAGAAAAGAGCTAAAGGTAAAATAAATACCTCAAGCTCTTTTTTAATATTTAAATGAAAAACATTACTTTAGCTCTAAGGCCGTTTTGTAATCTTTGTACTATTACTACAGTAAAATCGATTGTTGATATTACACAATATCAACGGTGTTTCATGCTTTTCTGCCATTTTAATAGCAGGCAAATGAATCAGTGCAGCATTTTCCTGCCCTTGAACGACTTTTCGAAGTTCACTATAGGACATTCCTTTGACAACATTACCACCAATAATCACACCATCAACATCTTTTAGAAAGATTACCTTAGATGAGACATTTTTGTTTTGAAAAACTACCGCCAATATAACAGCAGAAAAATCAGATCCCTCACGACCAAGTGTGGTCGGATGTCCTTCAATATCTGAAGATATAAAACCTTGTGTAATGAAAGGAAAATTACAGTTTTGTAAATCCTTTATGTTTTTAAAGGTCTGCTTTTTATCCAAAGAATGTTCTTTAGTTCCAATACTCGTAATCATATAATCACGAATATCTACAAAAGAATACGCAACTCCTGTGTCATAGTTGATATTGTTTTTTTTCATATATAAATAAAGAATTTTTGAAGACATAAGCTCCCCAGCAGACACAAGCGTTGCATACACATGTCGTTCATCTATATATGTTTGACTTGAAACTATTGCATTTTCAAAAATCAAAATGATCTCATCGCTGGGTATACCCAATTCTTTACAAAGAGATACATGTTGCACCTTTATAGCATCAACAAGCTTAGCAATTTTTCTAAGATTGGACTCTGTCATAGACAAAGCGAGCTCAGATAATAAGTTTGTTATACCTTTCAAAGCAGACACAACAATAATATATGGCTGTATCTCTCTAATCCTTGCAATAGCAGATTTCACATCTGCTGACGAAGTAAGTCCACTTCCTCCTATTTTCAAAATAATCATATCTTTTTTCATAATTTTTTTTTTAGATTTTTAAAGTAATTTATTAAATAATACATTTTTTTAGTAAAAAGTCAAACATTGTAAGTAGGAAAGTTTCTGCTACTGTATATACATGTGCAATTAGCTCAGTTGGTAGAGCGTCCGTTTGACTTACGGAAGGTCAGAGGTTCGAGCCCTCTATTGCACACAAAAAGCCTAAACGGCTTTTTGTGTTGGTAAAGCCTAAACGGCTTTTTGTGTTGGTAAAGCCTAAACGGCTTTTTGTGTTGGTAAAGCCTAAACGGCTTTTTTGTGTAGGTTCGACCTTATGTCTAGGTCGAACCTACATAAAAAAACACACAACCCCTTCCCTATCTCTTTATATACAAGATATGCTATTCTTTTTATATGAAAATACTCAGTATAGAGACGAGCTGCGACGAAACGGCTGTTAGTATTATAGAAGCTACTGGAGACCTCACATCCCCTACTTTTACCGTCTTGGGTGACGGTCTCTTTTCGCAAGCGCACCTTCATGCAGAATATGGAGGAGTATTCCCTCTCTTGGCAAAAAGAGAGCACAGTAAAAACCTCATACCTATGCTCGATATTGCCCTTTCAAAAGGAAATATGAAAAAGGAAAACAAGAAAACTTTATCGAAAGCAGACGAAGAAACACTCACGGGATTACTCGAAAGAGAACCAGAACTACTCAAGCAATACCTGGAATTTATTCCAAATATAGAGAAGCCAGAAGTAGACCTCATCTCAGTCACTCAGGGACCAGGACTCACTCCGGCACTCTGGGTAGGTTTGAATTTTGCCAAAGCACTTGCACTCTCATGGAATATTCCTATCGTTCCAGTAAACCATATGGAAGGTCATATAGTTTCTGTATTAGAAAATAAGAAAAACATCACTCTTCCAGCTATAGCTCTTCTCATATCAGGAGGACATACTCAGATTGTTCATATAGAAAACTGGGGAACATATAAAGTCACAGGAGAAACGCGCGACGATGCAGTAGGTGAAGCTTTCGACAAGGTTGCACGTATGATAGGTCTTTCCTATCCAGGAGGACCAGAGATATCAAAGCTCGCAGAAGAAGCGCGAGAGCAGAATCAAACATACGATTTTTCTCTCCCTCGCCCAATGATATACAACGACGATATTGATTTTTCATTTTCAGGCCTCAAGACTGCGGTCCGAAGACTCATAGATGGAAAGGAAATGACGATAGATTTCCAAAGAGCCATATCACTTGAATTCGAAAATGCAGTCACAGAAGTGCTCCTCAAAAAAACTCTCAAAGCAATAGAAAATACCAATGCTCATTCTCTCATCATTGCAGGAGGAGTTTCTGCCAACATTCATATCCAAAAAACCTTCATAGAAAATTGCAAAAAAGAAAATATAACCCTATATCTACCACAAAAAGGACTCTCGGGAGACAACTCCATCATGATAGGAATGGCAGGATATTTTACTTTTTTGAGACAAAAAAAAGCCGTAGACCCTCTCACCATAAAGGCAATTGGAAATCTACGACTTTCGTAACATCTTCTATCTCTGAGAATGATAGAGCTCAGGAATAGCTCTATAGAAATATGCCACTCTATTAAATGAAACAAGATTTTTACCAAGTTTCAATGTTGTAAGCTGCAGAGTATCATATCCTTTACCTATCTTAACAGCGACCAACTCTTTGCAGCCACTATAAATACTAGGTTGACTAATATTTATAATCAAAGACAAGTTGTTGTCTTTTGCTTTTTCTAAAAGCAAAGTAGGTTGCTGACAGCACGCCAAAATCAAAGGATTTTTATCTTTGAAAGATAAAACATGAGGAATATTTCCCCTCATCAAAGAGATTGCGTCGCCAGTATTATGAGGTTCATATCTTGCAATTTCATAATTACCAGCACCAAAAAGAGGTATTTGATCCTGGTAGACATTATTAACCTCAGGGGAAACAAAAGAGAATATCTCTCTCAGGCCTTCTCTTGGGATAGAAAGATTGTTCGGTGCAACCAGTAGTACAGGTATTACTTTTTTAGTTATCATAGGAACAAAGCTTTTAGTTTAATACAATATACCATAAAAAAATGAAATAAAAAAAACCACCAATCCTAAAAGAGATTGATGGCTTTGAAAATATCTAACATATATTACATATGCAGGATACCAACTTTAGAAAGATCAAAAAGTTTACCATCTTCAATATCAATTCGTAACATCTGAAGAGAGTGCTCTTCAGATGAACAGACGTATAATTCAGATAAATCAACGTCTGTAGTGAAATCAATGAGATATTTAATGTTGTTTTCTGCAAATATTTTTTGTAAAATCTCCTTAGACTTAAAATATAAAGCAGGTAAAACATTCACACATTCATCTTGATCATGATTACACACATCATTATTAATCACACTATTTAAAATATCTCCAAGAGTCACTTTCTTGCCTTCGGAAAAACAAGTTAGTTTGATTTCAGAAGGATGAATATACTTGATGTTTTTAAAACCATATCGTCCTAGACCTTGCTCTGGAAACATCCCCTTAGACTCAGCATACTTTTCTGTGATCATTCCTGAATCTTTTTTAATCTTTATTTCTGAAGTTTGAAATTTGAAAATCTGAGCACCAGTATTTATTACTGGTGTTTTTTCATTTACACTGTTTGAGTCTATCATTTTTTTAAAAGTTTTAGTTCAAAGAAACAATACCATTTTAAAAATAAGATGCAAGTTCTATGTAAGAAGAAAGAGATATGATAGGATACGTATATGAAGATTCCAGACAAATTCAAGCAACCCTACAATGCAAAAGAAACTGAGAAACCTCTCTATGAAAAATGGGAAGATTCAGGATATTTCAACCCTGATATATCTATAGAAAAAGGTGCTTCAGACCCTACTCTCGAGCATTTTTCTATGGTTCTGCCTCCTCCAAACGTAACAGGAATCCTCCATACAGGACATGCTGCTATGCTCACCATACAAGATATCATGACTCGCCATGCACGCATGCAAGGACGTCCTACTCTATGGCTTCCAGGGACAGACCACGCAGCCATCGCCACTCAATCAAAAGTAGAGAAAGAGCTTGCAAAAAAGAAGATAAGCAAGCATGACCTCGGTCGTGAAGCATTCTTAGAAGAAGTAGAAAAATTTGCACAAGAAAGTCGCGACACTATCGTCTCTCAGACGCGCACTATGGGAGCTTCTCT
Organism: Flavobacteriaceae bacterium; assembly: GCA_047614005.1. Lineage (GTDB taxonomy): Bacteria > Patescibacteriota > Minisyncoccia > Phycocordibacterales > UBA1006 > JBLHIK01. Next base: position 15,890 of record JBLHIK010000007.1, read on the forward strand.
CGACTGGTCACGCGAAGCATTCACACTCGACGACACTCGGCAGAAATCTGTATCAGTAGCTTTTCAAAAACTCTATGAACTAGGTCTCATAGAAAAAGGAAACCGCATCATAAACTGGGATCCCAAAGGTCAAACAACTATCTCAGATGATGAGATAGTTTATGTAGAGCAAACTGCAACTATGTATTATTTCAAATACAGCAAGGACTTTCCTATCACTATCGCAACGACAAGACCAGAAACAAAGCTAGGAGATACTGCAGTAGCTGTACATCCAGACGATGCTCGTTATTCAGAATACATAGGAAAAGAGTACTCTTTTAACTTTGCAGGAGAAGACGTCACAGTACGCATCATCGCAGACGAGCATGTAGACATGGAACTCGGTACTGGAGCTCTTGGAGTGACGCCAGCTCATTCTGTAGCTGACTGGGATATCAAAACAAGACACGATCTTCCTGTAAAACAAGTTATCAATGAATACGGAAAAATGATGGTTGGAAATGCAGATATTATAGGCACAAAAACAACCATAGCGAGAGAAACTGTAGCACAGTGGATTCGCGACGAAGGACTCATGGAAAAAGAGGAGGAATTCCAAAACAACGTTTCTACAGCTGAAAGAACAGGAGGTATCATAGAACCCCTACCAAAAAGCCAATGGTTTATCTCAGTCAACAAACCATTCACTCTTCCCTATTCTGAAATAGAAGGAGTAGAAAGTGGTCAAGAAGTAACACTCAAAGAACTCATGATACATGTAGTTCGAGACAAACAAATAAAAATCATTCCAGAACAAAAAGAAAATATCTATTTTCACTGGATAGAAAACCTACGAGACTGGTGTATTTCTCGCCAAATATGGTACGGACACAGAATACCAGTATGGTACAAAGGAGATACTCACCATGTCGGTGACACAGCTCCAGAAAAAGAAGGATGGACACAGGACGAAGATACTCTCGATACATGGTTCTCTTCTGGATTGTGGACTTTTTCTACTCTAGGATGGCCTGAAAAGACAACCGATATGGATCGATTTCACCCGACAAGCATGCTTGAAACTGGTATTGATATTATCTTTTTCTGGGTTGCACGAATGATACTCATGAGTACAACACTCACAGGACAAATACCTTTCAAAGAAGTATATTTTCATGGACTCGTACGAGACTCGAAAGGCCAGAAGATCAGTAAATCTCTCGGAAACAACATAGACCCTGTAGAGCTTGCAAAAAAATACGGAGCAGATGCTCTGCGCATGGCACTTATTATAGGATATCCTGCAGGAGCGGAAACAAACCTCGGAGAAGACAAGATTCGAGCATATAGTAAATTTGCAAACAAAATATGGAACGCAAGTCGTTTTGTAATGGAAAACATCGACAGCTCTACTCTTCCTAAAAACTGGAAAGAAAACATCGCTCCATCTCATAGAGAATATCTAGATGAGCTCGATAGTTTCAAAGAAGAAATACAAAAGGAAATGAGCGAACACAAATACTATATCGTAGCAGAAAAACTCTACCACTATTTCTGGCACACTTTTGCAGATAAAATACTCGAAGAAAGTAAAGCCTCTCTCGAGAGTAAAGACGAGAAACTTTCAGCGCAACATACCCTTCTCTTTATTCTTAGAGAGAACATGAAACTTCTTCATCCTTTCATGCCTCATATCACAGAAGAGATTTGGCAAACAATACGCACAGAAGATGATGCAGAATTTCTTATGGTAGAGCGATACTAGAGCTTTTTTCTCTAGAGATTTACAGACTTACTCATTTGAGCTCTCTCCTGTATACTGTACACATGATAATGCCTGATACTAAAACTCTTACTTTTGCCATAGGTGGAGCTCTGGTTGCGGGTATTGTATGGATGACCTTTTGGCGACGAGCAGATAAGAATCCAGAACCACTGAGTATTGTTTTACTTTGTTTTATATTAGGAGCTATGGCTGTCCCTATTGCTCAAGTACTACAAGGTTTGGTACAAGACTATGTCTCAGGCAGTACACACAAGATTATCCTATGGGCTAGTATAGAAGAGATACTCAAATACCTTGCAGCTGCGATACTTGTCTTCAAGTCAAGACATCTCGATGAACCAATAGACTATGCCATGTATCTTGTTGCGAGTGCTCTTGGTTTTGCAACATTAGAAAATATACTTTTTCTCGTCAATCCTTTATTTATGGGAGACACTATTGTATCGCTCCTTGCAGGGAATTTACGTTTTCTAGGAGCAACTCTCATGCATGGTGTCACAAGTATGTTTGTAGGATTATGTATGGGTCTTGTATTTTATAAAAACTACGCCGTACGTAAGCTTGCAATTATATTTGGATTAGCAGGTGCTATAGCATTGCATAGTATCTTTAATTTTTTTATAATAGAGAAGACTCAACAAAGCTTTTTTGTTGTTTACGGATATCTTTGGATAACTACTGTTATAATACTAATGATAGTAGAAAAAGTTCGTCGTATGAGTATTGATGAAAGCATTAACAAATAACAAATAACAACATGTCACGCAAAAAATCATTTTTTGAAAAACTAACAGGAGCTATCAATCACGAAACATTTGATAAAGAAGATATTAAAACTTCACAAGATACAGGAGAAGTAGCACATTACCAAGCTCCTTCTAATGAAATAGAGGAAGAAGATAGTTCTGCTGAGCTGACAGTAGACCTATACGACACAGGAAACGAGCTCGTACTCGAAACTATGATAGCAGGAGTTCCTCCTGAACAGCTCGATATACAAATCACACGAGACATGGTGCAGATCAACGGAGAAAGAAAAAGTAGAAATATTATTCAAGGAGAAGGATACTATACTCAAGAGCTTTTCTGGGGATCATTCACAAGGCAAGTACTTCTACCAGAAGAAATAGATCCAGAGCTCGTAGATGCAGAAGAAAAGCATGGACTTCTTGTTATTAGAATGCCAAAGAAAGACAAGAATAAAAAGCACCGAGTAAAAGTAAAAGCAAAATAAAAACATATATAAAAAAAGCCTGTTGTTCTGAATTCAGAACAACAGGCTTTTTTCGATTCTTAATTTTTGTAATAAAAAGCACCACTGAGATATATCATATCAGTGGTGCTTTTTATATGTGTGCTCGAGGGCAGACTCGAACTGCCGACACCTGGTTCTTCAAACCAGTGCTCTAACCAACTGAGCTACTCGAGCAAATAAACCTTTCTGTCACTGCATGTGCTTTTACAACACCAGTGCTCCTTTTTTCAACAACACTCTCGCATATACTTCGTATGCTCGCAAGACGTGTTATTTAGAACCTCCAAAGATTCCGTCTACTTGAGTATAAAAATCTTGAAGATTATCAATAAGAGGTTGAACAAAATAAAATGCACCAATAGCAGCACCAATAATCACAACCCATCGTATGATCGTCATAAACTGTGAAAGTTTGTGAACACGAAGCATCTTTTTCAACATGTGATTGTTGGCACGAGACACCTCTAGTTGTTCATGCATCATTTTTTGAAGCATATCTGAAGAGCCTTTAGTATCTTGCATATCTTTTTCAACCATGAATGTATTATAGAGCAAAGAAAAAAATTTTCAAGTAAAAAAGCGCACTGAAATATTTCAATGCGCTTATAATATAAATTGTATAATTTTTAAGATTTAAGACTTGTCAGCCATGCTTTCAATACGAGATATGTTTTTTGCTACATCCTGCTTTGCTTCTTCTAGCCTTTTATAAAAAGGTTTTAGAGCAGTAGTTACTTCTTCAACAGTTGATAAAGCAAATACCTCTCTGCGAGATTCTATCGCTTGGTTCTTTCTGAAAAAAGAGGTTTCTACCATATAGGTAATCTTACCATCTTTCTTTTTTCTTCTTACAGAATATCCAACAACATCTGTTGAGTTTTTTCTTAATGACCTTCTTTCTATGCAGAAGAAGTCAGGCAAGACTCTCATTCCAGTTAATCTGATCAGGTTATAAGGATTATCATCACTATTTTCTGATTTCCAATAATAACTATCTGCCCAATTATCATGACTTGAAACAAAAGCATCTATATCTTTGGATGTTTTTTCAAAAACAGAATCTATTTCTGATAATGTTTTTTTGTCCAGAATTTGATTTTCTGCTTTTACTTCTTCAAGAAGATTGGCTTGCATTTTTTCTTCTACTTTCAGTCTTTCTCCAGATTTACTACTGCAAGAAGTTAGAAAAGACCAAGAAATTAAAATTACTGCTGTTAATTTAAACAAATTTTTCATCGTATTTATTTTTAGTTAAAAATCAATCATCGTGATTGATTCATCTCAAATACCCTCTCTATATAGAGAAACTGAGATGAATCAATCAAGGAATAATTTCAACTAAATCTTAAATATTTGTAAAAGTACTTCTTCATATACAAGATAACATATTTTTATAGATATGTCAATAAATTCTATTATTATCTTCATAAAATAACTTATTTGAAATTCAATCTTGCAAAAATGCAAGTCACTTGCATTTTGGTATATCAAAAAAATACATTCTCTGTGTTGATTTTATTTTCGAGCTATTGCCTCAATTTCAATTAAAAATCCCGATCTACAAATATCATCATGTAAATAAAGTATTTCTTGATTAGGAAATTGATTTTCTATTTAAAATAATTTCAGAAACTTCTATGTTCTTTGGTAAATCTAGGATTTGTTTAATAAATCTTGCTATATCTGTTGGATGCATCCATTCTGATGTATTTAAATCTTTATTACCTGCTTTTTCAAAAAAGTCAGTATTTATTCCACCTGGACAAAAACTTATAACTCTAGACTTAGTTCCGTTAAGTGCTTCTTGAAGGCTTTTTGTATATCCTCGTTCAGCCCATTTAGAAGCTGAATACAGTGGAAATTCAGCTCGTCCTCGTACCCCTGCCGTAGAAATGATATTTAAAATATCAGTTTCATCTTTTTTTATACGTTCAAATAGATTTGAAACCAATAGCATTGGAGCTTTAACATTTGTAGACATCAGTCGTTTTATCTCAACTTCAGTAATTTTTCCAAAAGGCTCTTCTCCCCATACACCAACTGCATTAACAATAACTTCAATGGGCTCATCTATTTCTAGAATTTTATCAGATGCCTCTTTTATTTGATCTCCTTCACGTAAAGAGAGACAGATATTTATATCTGCATATTCACATTCTCTCCGAGAGATATTTACTACTGTTTTTCCAGCTTCTTTGTATAATTTTGCGACTTGTTTTCCTACTCCGTCGCTAGCCCCTGTGATTACTATCATATTTTCATTATAACAAAATTCCTATTAATTAACTAGATAAATAATCAAAAAACATTCGCTGTGTTGATTATGTTTTTATCAAAAGATTAAGACTTGTTTTTTATATTCAAGTCATTATAATATAAGATATATGGAAGGAAAACCAAAACCAATAAAGAAAATAGAAACTCAAGAAGGTAAAGATTTTGAGGTCAAAACAGGAGACGAAACAGAAGTCATTCCAAGTCGAACACCTGTAGTTAATAGTGAATCTTTTGAAGAAGGTTCTTTTGATAAAATAGAAAAACAATGGTTACTTTTGACTGAAGTCATTAAGCAAGAAATTGAAAATGATGAAATTTTAAGAAATACAATTAGAGCTTTTAATAGTACTGAATTAACTGAGCAATTAGCTAATAATTTTCTTGAAGAAATTTCAGAAACAAATACAAGAATTAGTAATATTACCAACCGATATTCAGAAACATTAAAATCATACCTTTCTATTGATTCTGTTCCTGATGAGCAAATCGGAGAATTTATACAAAAATCAACAAAACTTGAAACACTTCAGGAATTTGAGAAAAGAATAGAGGACTATCCTCCTGAAATAAAAGAGAGTCAGTTGGAAAGAAAATTAAAGAATAACTCGTTTCTTAAGGGAATCAGTAATGAAGAAAAACTTATGGTATTACGCCGTTACAAGTTTGGAAGAGATGTAAAGCTTCTTGCTCTAGCTGCAGAGATAAAATCGCAAGATGAAATTAGTTTTGAAGATAAGGGTAACCTTCATCAAGCTGAACTTGCAAATGGTACTGAAATATTAATGAGTAATATGGATAAAGACTTATCTGAAAAACTCCTTGACCCAACATGTTGGGAAAAACGTCGACAAATAAAAGATAGGGTTTATGAAATAGTTATCGGTAATAAACCCTATATTCTTAAAGAGAAAAAAACAGGCCGACACAGGGATAAGGGTCTTGATAAAATTAAGTCTTTGGATTCTAAAGAAGAATTTAAGGTAGCTATAGAGATGCTTGATTCTGCATCGTATGAAGATGAAGATATTGTAATTACTTATGAAAAACCTCTTGCTGCAATAACGTGTCCTGATGGGTTTCAGTTTTCAATATTTGAATTTGAAAATAATTTGAGTACACCCTTTTCAACAAATGGCACTTTTCAAAAAACTATTCTTGAAAACCAAAAAGAATTTCAAGAAGAATTTAATATCATCAAATCTTCAATACAAAATTTCCAAAAAGACCCTAGAATGTTTGACGGTAAACAAGAACCTATTTCAGAAAGCTACCTCACTAGATTAATCAATTGGACTAAAAACAAACCTGTAAAAGCTGAAATAAATTTTACATTTGAAGATTTTTCATACGTAAAAGCTCAACGAGTAGAAAGCAAAGCTCTATATATAAATAACTCTTTCCTCAAGGATATGGCTGGTTTTACAGATAGAGATGATAATTTTGACTTTGCAATGAGGGTTGTATCCAATAATAGTAGACCACAAATAGAGATACTTAATTTTGACTTTGAATACATATACCATAAAAATAAGAAAGTAAGTGAAACATATGTTTCAGATGAAATAGAGTTCCTAAAGACAAACACTGACTACCAACAAGGTCTTTATTTTAAAAAATGGAAAGATGGTTCAGAAATCACTGAAGAACAAAAAGCGGCATACCTAGCAATGTTGGAAAAAGATTTTTCTTCAATGGAAAAAGACCTTAAAAACAAATAATTCATATTTATCTAACGGAACTTAAACAAATATTTAAAACAAAACCTCTATTAAGGTTTTTCTCTTATTACAGAACTAACCCACTCGTGCTAGCTCTGGTCTGTTTCCTCACTAGGAATCGCCTACTCTTATGGATATTTATTTCGTCTTTCAGACTCATCAATATCTCATTCCCTTACTTTTCTAGCGAAAAACCACCCTCGCTTCGCTCACGATAAAAAGTAATATTTAATTACTTTTTATCCACTCGGCCATTCGCCCTTCCTTGCAGTCAGGTCGGCTTACGCATGGCCTCGGTTCGATTCCTATTGAGACCTACAAAAATACATTATATAAAAGCATTCGCTTTTATTGCATTATTTTTGTGTCCTCACTAGGAATCGAACCTAGATCTAGTCCTTAGGAGGGACTTGTTTTATCCATTAAACTACGGGGACAAAATACTAATTCTCTTTTTCAGAATCAGTAGGTGTTTCTTTTTCAGACAAAGGCTTCATGAGTGGAAAGAGCTGTACTTCGCGAATAGGCATATCTACAAGAAATGCAAAGAGTCTTTCACCAAAACCAAAACCAAATGTTGGAGGCATTCCATGTTCGAGCATTTCAACAAATTCCCATTCTGGCATCATAGCCTCATCATCACCTCTCTTTATGAGCTCTTCTTGTAGCTCAAAACGCTTTCTCTGCTCTTCTGGGTCGTTTAATTCAGAAAAACCATTACCTACTTCAGAACCTGCAATAATGATCTGAAATCGCTCTGTAATGCGTGAGTCATGAGCACATTCTTTCGACAAAGGAGAGACGAGCTTCGGATGATGAATAAGAAAAACAGGTCCAGAAATCTGCTTTCGGCAATATTTCCAAAGAGTATCAGTAAGACGTTCTTTGTTGTCACCTTCATACGAAACACCAAGTTCAGTGAGTTTTTCTTTCATCTCATCTTCTGTTGCATCAAGAACATTGATACCTGTCATCTTTTCTACTGTCGGTACATATTCAATCACCTCCCACTCTCCCTTGAGGTCAAAGGTATGTCCTCGTGTCGTAAATTCAGTTTTTCCAAAAACTTTTTGAGCGATTTCATTATAAAGTTCCTGAGATAATTTCATACCATCTTTATAGTCAGCATAAGCCCAATAAAACTCCATGTTGGTAAATTCTTGAGTGTGCTCTGGACTACTTCCTTCATTTCTATATACACGCCCTATTTCATAAGTCTTCTCAAAGCCTCCAGCCATGAGTCTCTTCTGCCACAACTCCCCTACTGATATACGCAAGAAAACATCCATATCAAAATCATCATGGTGCGTTTTGAAAGGATTTGCTTCAGCTCCTCCTGTTGTGACTTCAAGAGTAGGAGTTTCTACTTCGAGAAAGCCTCTCTCTTCCATAAGATTTCTAACAACGCGCCAGAAATGAGACTTTTTGCGAAACATCTCTCTTGCCTCAGGATTGCTCAACAAATCAAGATATCGTTTACGAAACCTTGCTTCTGTATCTTGTAGTCCGTGCCATTTTTCAGGAAGAGGTGAAAGTGTCTTCGTGAGCATAGCCCACGACTTTACTAAAAGAGATTGAGCTCCTCTCTTAGTTACAAACACAGGACCAGTAACAGAAATAAAGTCTCCTGTATCTACTACTTCACGAAAGAGATAAAGAGCCTCTTCATCTATTTCGTCTTGTTTTAAAACAGCCTGGAAGTCATTCGTACCGTCATGTAACACAATGAAAGAAATTGCTCCTTGTCCACGAACAGCCATAATACGCCCAGCCAGAGTTATTTCTTTTTCTTCTTTTTCGAGAGTCTCAAAAGAATCTTGAACTTCTTGCAAGGTATGAGTTGCTCCAGTGTGCGCTGGATATGCACAAATACCCTTTTCTTTTATAAGGGCAAGTTTCTTTTTTCGCACATCTTGTAGTTCTTCAAATGAAGCCATAAGGATATAGTACTATAAAATCTAAAATTTTGAAACAAAAAAACACAGATTGCTCTGTGTTTTAAATTCCCTAAGAAAGAGAAATGATTTTATAAAAACATTTTTCTGTAGGAGTTTGAAATTCTATTTCGTCATCTTTCACATGCCCCATGAGAGCTAGTCCAAGAGGCGACTTGTAAGAGAGCTTTCCCACTGCCATATCAGCTTCACCTGAACCAACAAGAGTAAATTCTCTATCTGTTCGTGTTCCTTTTTTACGAATCACCAAGGTAGAACCTACTTCTACAACAGTACTTTTATGTCTTGTAACTATTTCTGCATTTTTTAAAATATATTCAATTTCGCGAACACGATCTTCGAGCTTTCCTTGGTCTTCTCGAGCTTGATGGTATTCTGCATTTTCCTTAAGATCTCCCAAAGATTTTGCATGCTCTAAAGCCTCCAAGACTTCTCGTCTTTTAACTTTAATAAGAGTATTAAGCTCTACTTGCAAATCTTGATGTTGCTCTTTTGTTATATATTCTTTATCTGAAAATTCATTCATACTGGACTACTTTACAATAAAAAAAAGCCATTTGCAAGATGTTTTGCACAAAAAAACACCCTCTCGTTTATTCAAGTAATATATTAAATTCTGGTCTATTTTCTGACATCCACTGTATAACACCGCTCATAGCAAATGAAGCACTTCTTTGATATGTCTTTGGAGCTCTTTCGAGCATGACTATGTATGCATATTTTGGATTTTCATAAGGGAAAAATCCCATAGACCATGAGTTTACCTTTGTATTTCCTGCCACCTGAGCTGTTCCTGTTTTTGCAGCAACATGAAAAGTAGAATGATTCATAATAGCTCCTGACCCAGTCAATACTGTTTTTCTCATTCCTTCATAAATAGGTCTCCATATTTCTTCTGAAAATTCACCTACAAATTCGCTATTTTGAGTTTGATTATCTTTCAATATATAAGGGGTCACCAAAGTACCTTTTGTTGCAATACCTCCGACAGCACGCACCATCTGAAGAGGACTAACGAGAAAACCATACTGACCAATAGAAGTGTTGTAGGTATCACCGACTCTCCAATCTCCATCTGCAAATATTTCTTCTTTCCATTCTGGATTTGGCACTACGCCATCTCTTTCGCTTCCTATATCACTTTTTGTTTTTTGACCTATACCAAATAAATTCATATATGAATTGATCTTTTCTATTCCGAGACCTTCTTGAGGACCAAAACCTCCACCAATACTATAGAAATAAGTGTTGGAAGATACAGCTATGGCATCAGTAAGATCTACCATTCCGTGAACTTTCCAATCTTTGAAAATAGTAGGATTGTCAGGATTATATCTATTTGGAATACTTATTTGCCCATTAGAAAGAACTTTATGATAAGGATCCACTATACCTTCTGCAAGTGCACCAAACGCGACAAAAGGTTTTACGATAGACCCTGGAGTATAGAGACCAGAAACTACCCTATTGAGAAAAGGCTTATACTTACTATTAAAAAGACCATTTATATAATCCACATCACTCCCTTTCGACAAAACATCAGGATCAAAGCCAGGGATACTGAGGAGTGTTAAAAGTTCACCAGACTCTATGTCCATCATGACTGCAGCACCACCTTCGTACCCTTCACTCTCCATTACATTCATCATATTTTCATAAAATGACTCTTGCAGCTCTGCATCAAGAGTAAGCACAACATTCTTACCAGATTCAGCATTGCGAGTCATAGACTCAGAAATCTTTTCTCCGAAAGCATTTCTTTCAAAAAGAATAGACCCATTTTTTCCATTTAATATTTCATTGAAACGCCCTTCAATACCAGAAACTCCTTCAAAATCTTCGCGCCAGTAGTTTCCGTTATTATCACGTTTTGGATAGTGAACATAACCCAGTAAATGAGAAAAAACTTCTCCATTACGGTAATGTCGAAAACGTTCCCCTTCTTCATCTTCTTCATTCCACGTAAGACGCACTCCTGCTCTATCAGTAATAACACCCCTGTTAGAAAAAATAGGCTCGCGATAGAGAGTGTTTCTCAAGCTTCTTTCATAAAAACTATTACCATTTTTTATTTGTATATTTCCCACATATACAATAAAAAAAACAAAGAGTGCCCCGATAAAACCCATAAAAATCTGCACACTCCTAGAAGAAATCTTTTTTTCTATGCGACCCTCCATTTGCTGAGTATCAAACTGAGGAGTGTTATATGCATCAAGAAATATCTCGTCTGGAGTTATCTCATATTTCTTTTTTTTATGTCGCCTTCTCATAACAACTACAATAATCTCTTCCTTATAAATGAAGCGAAAATAAGTACAAAGAAATACACCACTGAATACACAAATCCTACTGATGATCCTCCGTGTCCACTATCGAGAATAAGTATTATAAACATTCCTTCTATATACCAAGGAAACAACAACACTCCCACAAAGCTCAAAATAAGTGTCACCCAAAAAGGAAATAACGCAAGAGATACAATAAGCAGAAAAGTAAACAATAATCTAAGAATTACCTGTAGTGTATTTGTTTTTTTAGTCCTCGTATTCATAGTCATAGTCTGATTGCTTATTTCTTCCTCGTATCATCTTCCATATCAATCTCAGCAAGAGAACTGTCACAACCACAATAAGAACATAAAAAACGATTTTGCTCCCAAAAACAATAGAAAGAAAAGAAGTCCATAAATACTTTGCGGTTATCATTGCATTGCGAAAAGAAAGTTCTTTTTGATATTCTGTCTTTGTACTATCTCCTTTTACCTCTTCTTTAGTTTCTTTTTCGTTATCTGAATCTTTACTAGATCTTGCTTTGTCTATGGTTTTACCTATTTTTGTAGCAATACCTACTTCTTCATCCTCTCCTTCTTTTGAGACAGATTCTTCATCTGATTTTTCAGAAGTATTACGAGCTTTTTGTTCTGAGCGTACATTATCAAGCTCTATTTTGAGAGATGCTTTTTTCTCTTTCAGTTTACCAGCCTCTGTTGCTCTGTAATCATCCAACACTACAGTAATGGAACGAGAATCAGCCTCAAGAGTAGCCGAGCTTTCTCCTTCGACGAGCACATCATCTTCATTTTCTGAATCACTTTTCGAAACAGTCGTTTTAGTCTCTGTGTCTATATATACTTCTTTTCCAAATATTCTATTAAAAATATCTATAAATTTTGTTTCAATGTATTCATCATCTGTAGTTTGCAGGAAAAATGATTTTTTCTTATCTTCAGAATCATCAGCTATCACAATAACGTCACCTACACTTCCTCCACCTTCTCCAGAATCTTCGGGAGTTATTTCACCTTCTTCTCCTGTCTTTTTTGCATCAATAATCTTTACGAAGATACTGTGTTTTCCTGCAGGTACTACCCAAGGAACTGACACTACTTTCGCTTCGCCACTATTAAGAGAGAAAGGTGCCTTACCTATAGCGACACCTTTATTATAAAATTCTACTGTTCCCGATATTTCTTCTTGTTCTCTATTGAAAACAAAAGTATACACGCGTATATTTTCATCTTTAATAGGATCCGTTTTTGAATACCACACAGTATCTTCCACAAAGCCAATATTAGCACTTGAATATTCTGCAGAAGAAAATGTCGGCAGAAAAAAAGAAAACAGTATAGGAAGTAAGATAAAAATACGTATCATAATAGTTACATTGTATCAGATATTTTAGTATTTTCAGAAAAAACAGGTATACGAGCTTTTTTTGACAATCTACCTGTAAAATATTTAATGAGTAATGGTCCTACGAATGTAGTAACAATCGAGAGCATCACCATAGCAGTAACAAGAGAGTCGTCTATCAGACCCGTTTCAAAACCAGCAAAAGCTACAGCGAGAGTGGTCGAAAGTTGTGGAATACTCGATACACCTATCACAGCACTTTCATCGCGAGAGAACCCAGACACCCTGCCTCCTAAAAATCCACTTAAGAATTTACTACAGAGAGAAACACTTACGATAACGAAGGTAAGAGCGAGAGCACCTTTTACATTTATAAGTGCAGAAAAATCTGTCTTCACACCTACCGTAATAAAAAATATTGGTATAAACAGACCATATGAAATAGCCCTCAGTTTACCGAGAAGTAGCTTGCTCGTCACCGACGAACTCAAAATAAAACCAGCAAAGAATCCACCAATAATAGCGTGCAATCCAAGTACTTGAAAAAGAAGAACAGTACCTATAAGTAGTACAAAAACGGTACGGAGTTCTTGCTGGAAAACATCTTTATCTTTTTCAATCCCTCGAGTAAAGAGCCAGCGTACTTTCGGCAACACCCAACGCATAACAAATATAATAATAACCAAGAAAAGATAAAAGAGAGGTAGAGGTAGAGGGCTTTCTTGTATGGTGTTTTGAAATAAAAGAGAAAGGAGGATTAAGCTTGCGACATCTTGAAACATAGTTGATGCAATGATGTTTTGACCGAGCTTTGCATGAATAAGCCCAGATGCCTCAAGAGAAGGAATGACCACAGCTATAGAAGATGATATAAAAATAACACCTATCAAAAGAGATGGGATGAGGTCATATCCAAAAAGATATCCTATAGAAACTCCGAGAAAGAAAGGTATGAGTCCGTTTATCGTAGCAGTCCTCAGGACAGTATTTTTTACTTCTTTAAAATTCGAAAAACGCAACTCGAGCCCCGCCATAAACATCAGAAAGACGAGACCAATCTCAGCGAGAAAATCTATGGTCGGATTAAGCTCAAATAAAGCAAAACCAGTAGGACCAATAATGATACCTCCGAGCAAAAGTGCGATAACCCACGGCAAATGAAGCCTATTAAAAACAGAAGAAAAAAGTATTCCTGCAGATAAAACAATAAAAAATGGTATGAGCTCAGCCATGCGTACAGTATAGCGTATTTTATTCTTTTTACATTACTTGCATTGTGGATATAAGTATGGTTTGATTATGTTGAATTTGTACTATTAATTAATTTAATATCATAAAGTTATGGCTGAAGAAATAAACATGACAGGTGTGGTAACTCTGTATATGAAAATACATATAGGAGTTAAAACAATACACCAGTTCTACAAAACTACCTTGACCAATACAGAAGGAATTATTTCTTTTGAAGGTCTATACAAAAAAGTACATCGATTATCTCCAAAGCACAGCAATAAAGTCTTACAACAGCTGAGAGCTTTAAAAGGTGAAAATGACATGATATGTATCTAAAATTTACAAAGGAGATATTTCCAAAAAAAAGCCTCACGATTTTTATATCGTCAGGCTTTTTATTTTATCTATCCTTTACTACACTAATTACACCACCAAGCAATTCAACAGGAATTACTCTTGTCATGTTTTACAAAAAGACAGGGATTCGCCTACTCTCATGGATATTTATTTCGTCTTTCAGACTCATCAATATCTCATTCCCTTACTTTTCTAACGAAAAACCGCCCTCGCTTCGCTCACGATAAAAAGTAATATTTAATTACTTTTTATCCACTCGTCCATTCATCTCTTCCTTTGGTCGAGATGGCTGCGCATGGACTCGGTTCGAATCCCTGTCCGATGAAAAATAAAGAGACAAAAGCTGTCGCTTTTGTCTCTTTGTTTTTTTGTTACTCTGGGACTCGGTCAGGAGTCGCTTATTTATATATTTTGTTTCACTTCATTATAAATACTTTGCAAAAAGATAGGGATTCGCCTACTCTCATGGATATTTATTTCGTCTTTCAGACTCATCAATATCTCATTCCCTTAGGCTCCACTC